>NZ_CP083693.1:1465000-1765000 GCF_023920105.1 Bartonella taylorii | reverse complement strand
AAAAATCTAATGAATCCAAGGGGACACTGATATAAGTATCCACAGTTACCGGCTCAACCCAAACTGTAAGAGCAACCATTATACTAAAAAGAATAGCAAGCGAAATGAAAAGAATCATCAAAAATCTGGTCAATGTTGGCATAAGATAATAAACTATTTCCAAAATACTCCATCTCTTATCATACCTTACAAAGATTAACAGGAATTGACTTTAAAGCAGATAAATGTCGACATAAGCTATGAAAAGTAATCAACCTAAATATATCTCGATGACACAGATAAAGAATCAGCTCTTATCAACTCTTGATAAACGAGCACTTGTGCTTGTAGGTCTTATGGGTGCAGGCAAATCAGTGATCGGAAAACGCGTTGCCACCATACTCCATTTACCCTTTTACGATTCTGATCAGGAAATCGAAAAAGCTGCTAACATGACCATTACTGAACTCTTTGAAACTTATGGTGAACCGGAGTTTCGTGCTCTTGAACAGCGTGTTATTCTAAACCTCATTAAAAAAAAACCTCTTGTTTTAGCAACAGGTGGCGGTGCCTACATAAACCAAGACATTCGAAAAGCTATTCATCAAAATGGAATATCTATCTGGCTCAAAGTTGATCTTGATATCCTCATGAAACGTGTTTCACGGCGTCCAACACGGCCACTTCTTCAAACAGAAAACCCTAAAGAAACCATGAAAAAACTCATGGAACAGCGTTATCCTATCTATGCAAAAGCAAATTTAACAATTAACAGTCACAAAGAAAGCCATCATACCGTAGCAAAAAATGTCATACGATCTGTACAGCACTACCTCTCTACAGAAGATAACGATAGGAATAACAAGCATGCAAGCCAAAACCGTTACTGTTAAACTGGACAAGCACTGTTACGATATCATTATTGGCCCAAATCTCATTGCTCAAACTGCTTTGCAGATTAAGCGTTCTCTTCACCAAAAAGATTTTCATCAGACACGTTTAGCAGTTGTTACAGATACAAACGTTGCATCCCTTCATTTGGATACATTACAGACAGAGTTAACAAGAAATAAAATTCATGCTGTTCCTATTGTGGTAGAAGCAGGAGAACAATCAAAATCATTTTCAACTCTGCAAACTGTTATTGATAAAATTCTTGCTGCACGTTTAGAAAGAGGTGACAGCGTTATTGCTTTTGGTGGTGGTGTCATTGGCGACCTAGGAGGGTTTGCCGCAAGCATCATACGCCGCGGCATGAACTTCATTCAGATACCTACCACGTTGCTTGCACAAATTGATTCTTCTGTTGGTGGAAAAACTGGAATCAATAGCCGATATGGTAAAAATCTTATTGGTACTTTTTATCAACCACGCTGTGTTATCGCTGATACTTGTATCCTTGATACACTGCCATTGCGCCAATTTCGCGCTGGTTACGCTGAAATAGTTAAATATGGGCTCATTAACCAGCCTGACTTCTTTGAATGGCTTGAAAAAAACGGGCAAAAAATTTTTTCTAATGGCCCTATACGAACAGAAGCCATTGTCCGCTCGTGCCAATTTAAAGCTCACATTGTAGCACGCGATGAATACGAAACAGGAGAACGCGCACTCTTAAACCTTGGTCATACATTTGGACATATGCTTGAAACAGCAACAGCTTACGACTCAAACCGTTTAATCCACGGCGAAGCTGTAGCAATTGGGATGACTCTAGCTCACCAATTCTCCGCTCAACTGAATTTAATAAACCCCACACTCACACACCGCATCGAAACACACCTTAAAGCAGTGGGATTGCCTACACAACTACAGGATATTCCAGGTAAGCTACCAGATGCTGAAACACTGATGACTCTCATCTCCCAAGATAAAAAAGTCTCAAAAAACAATTTGACCTTCATCTTAACACGCGGACTTGGTCAATCATTTATTGCAAAAAATGTCTCTCCAGAGGCAGTTTTAACTTTTCTGGAACAAAAATTAGCGAAAATTCGTTAATTCATATTGAATATAATTGATTCGTTTTTATACTTCTATTAAAGAAATAAGCGTGATGATGTCTGCGTAGCTCAGTAGGATAGAGCACAGGATTCCTAAAGAAATTGGGCGCTTTAAGGAGAAATCCTCAAAGTGGATCTGCTCAAATTCGGGGAAAGCTTTATGGGGGACTCCCATGCCAATCCCGAGCCAAGCCTCTCTTCAAAGGAGAGGAAGGTGTAGAGACTGAACGGGCAGCGCCTAAAGAGCATAAGCTTCAAGGTGAAGAGACAGTCCAGACCACAAACAGTCTGTAAAGCTGGCGATGAAAATCGAAGTGGTATGAATCCTGGGGTCGCAGGTTCGAATCCTGCCGTAGACACCATCGCATCAGTTAAATTACTCTTCTGCTTAATATAGGGAAGCATTATGAAAAAAACTCTACATATTTTAGGATTTTTGACCGCTTCAAGTCTATCTCTCTTTAGTTCAGGAAATACCTTCGCCGCTTCTTTAATCCTTGAAGTACCAGACAATCCAGAGCCAACAACGCGAACTATTGCCTATCAATGTGATACTGGAAAAAGTAAAGAACACATTGAAGCAGTCTATCTCAATGCTGATAATATTGCGCTGGTTGATTTCAAATGGAAAGGTGATCGTGTTATTGCTGCAAACGTCATTGCCGACACAGGAAAAAAATATGAAGGAGCACAGTATATTTGGTGGGAAATGAACAACGAAGTCAAACTTCATGATCGTATTCGCGATCCAGAAGGAAAAAAACTCATCCATTGTAAGGATGAATCAACGTTATTATTCTAACTAATCGGGTAAACATTATGAAAAAAAAACTTTTTAATTTACATTTTCTAACCGTTTTAAATTTGTCGCTGTTTAGCTCAATCAGTGCTTTTGCTGGCTCTTTGGTCATTGAGGTGCCAGACGATCCAGAACCAACAAAAGAAACCGTTATCTACCAATGTAATACTGAAACAAAAAAAGAACGTGTTGAAGCAACCTACTACAATGCCGGTGAGATTGGGCTCGTTGATCTCAAATGGAACGGAAAGCGCGTCATAGCTTCCAATGTCATTTCTGCTTCTGGAGCAAAATATGCAGGAGCTGAATATATTTGGTGGACAAAAAAAGATGAGGCGACATTTTATAACCTCATTAATGATCCAAAGGAAGAAATGCCGCTCAACTGTGTAGAAGAAAAAGGCACAGAATAAAAAGAGTTCTTACATACTAAAAATCACGCTGGTTCTTATCGCTTGATATTCCTTCTAATGTAGATGTCTGTTCTTCTGTCTGACGCGATAAAAGAGCCAGCGGTTTTTCCTGTTCATTTTCTGAATGGTCTCGATAAGCCCCCGCTTGCGATACCAACATGGAAGCCACGGGTATTGTCACAAGCAAAAAAATCATCAATAATATTTCATGAAACACAAAATGATGGTCTACAAACGTGGAATAAAGAAACGAGGAAATAAGAATACTACCTGCCCCCCAACTTGTGCTCAGTGAAAGCATATGCAAACGCTTATAAAAACTGGAAAGACGCACTAATCCTATCGCGCCAATCAATGTGAGACCAGATCCCAATATTAAAAAAACTGTGATAACAATAGCAACCACAAGCGATACATCATCATTCATTCAATAATCTCTCCCCGCATCAAAAATTTTGCCAAAGCAATGCTTGATACAGGACCCAAAAGCCCAATAATGAGAGCTGCTACAAAATAAATAGTTGTTCCTGAACGAATATCAAATGTAAGAAATAAAAGAATCGTGGTTATATAAAGGGCATCCAACCCTACAATCCGATCTTGCGCCCGTGGACCACGAATCAATCGAAATAGCGCTGGAATCATCGCCAAACATAAAAAAAACTGCGAACAAAAAATCCCCCAATAAAGGATCATCATACTCATGAAAAAATCTCCAAAAGCAACTGCTCATACCGTTGTTTTATAAACTGTTGGTAGTTATATCCATTTTTAAAATTTAAAACATGAAGCAAAAGCTCACCATTTTTTCTATTATAGGCAATCCAAACAGTTCCTGGAGTGACAGAAAGGATGCATGCTAAAATAGCCAAAGCAGTACGACTCTCGAGCAAAAGAGGCACTACAATAAAACCCGACCGTTGTTTTTGAGACCTTTTTGTTAAAACAAAACAAACCACCGAAATATTTGAAATTATAGAATCGATAAATACACGAAAAATGAGACGAAAGACTGCACTCCAATTTTTAATCGTGATCTTTTCCGGTTCAAGAAACCGCATCACCCAACCACTAAACAAACCAATTATAATCCCTAATAGCAATTGGCCTAAATTAAAACCGTTCAAGGTCAACCACATAAAAACAATTATGCCACTGAAAAAAGGGAAAGGACAAAAATAACTCATCGATTCATCTCCCTCTTTTCGAGAGAAAAATCACCTAAAACGCTCCCAATATAGTTTTGAGGATCATACAAAGTCTTTGCTGTTTCAGACATATAGTGGCTAACAGGACCGGCTAAAATTGTTATAAGGAAACACAAAGCAAGAAGAATAGCAATGGGTGCGAATTCAATGACCTGCACACGCGGAACTCTTCCTTCAAGAGAAACCCAAAAAGTTCGAATACCTGTTCGTGTCAAAGCAATTAAAGCGGAAAAACCAGAGAGGGTAACAAAAATAATAAAAAGCCAATCCTGATAGTCTGGTAGAGAATCAGACACATTCTCCTTAGTATGGTTTAAGATTGCCATGAACATCATAAATTTAGCAACAAAACCAGAAAAAGGTGGCAAACCAATAATCAAAAGAGCACTGATACCAAAACAAGCCCCAAGAATTGCCAAAGTTACCGGTAAATAGGTACCCACTTCATCTTCTTCCTCCTCTTCATCATCACCATACACTTCCATTGTGACAGTTAACACATTTGCAGCTACATCTTGGCAACGTTCGACCAACTCCACCAGAAGAAAAAAAGCACCAAGTGCTAAAGTCGAAGAAACAATATAAAAGAGCGCACCTGCTGTCAGCGCTGTATTACCGATCCCAATCGCTGCCAATAATGTACCAGAAGAGACAAGAACGCTATAAGCTGCCAAACGTACTAAAACTTGGCTAGCCAACACCCCAACAAAACCAAAAGCCATAGTGGCAAGCCCACCATAAAACAAAATCGTATGACCAAAATGGCTAAAATATCCACTTTCAGGTCCAAACCATAACAACGTCAAACGTAAAATAACATAAATACCCACCTTGCTTAAAAGTGCAAAAGAAGCCCCAACAGGTGCTACTGCTGCACTGTAAGTCGGCATCAACCAAAAATTAAGCGGCCACATGCCCGCTTTGAGTAAAAAAGCAATACCCAAAAACGCAGCACCTATTTCGAATAAAACAATATCTTCAGCAGCTATATGTTTTATTTTTACAGCCAAATCAGCTATATTAAGAGTGCCAACGACTCCATAAATGAGAGCTGCACCAGTTAAAAAAAACAATGAAGCAACAAGATTAACCACAACATAATGCAACCCCGCACGCACACGTGACTGACCAGAACCATGCAATGCAAGCCCATAAGAAGCCGTTAACATCACTTCAAAAAACACAAATAAATTGAATAAATCACCTGTCAAAAAAGCACCGTTTATTCCAACCATGAAAAATTGCATCAGTGATTGAAAATGAGGACCAGCTTTGTACCAATGAGCCTGTGCAAAAACTAACGCGCTCGTCATCAACAAGCTGGAAAGTAAAAGCATCATAGCGCTTAAACGATCAAGGACCAAGACAATTCCGAAGGGAGAAGGCCAATTGCCAAGCCGATAAATGCGCGAAGCCGGAGCAACTTCAAGAGCACACATAATCAATAAAACAGCAATAAGAACCAATAACCCTGCAGAAAAAAGACTTATAAATGATTTAAGTTTTGCACGGCGTTCATCATAAAGGAGAAGGAGCGCTCCAGTGCTTAAAGGTAAAAGGATAGGCAAAATAAGAAGATGCTGCACGCAAACTTCCATCACTGCACCTCACGTCCATCAACGTGATCTGAACCTGTTAATCCTCGTGAAACCAGAAGTATAACCAAAAATAAGGCTGTCGTTGCAAAACCAATCACAATTGCTGTTAAAACCAAAGATTGTGGAAGAGGATCGACGTAATTTTCTGGATTGATCACCATGGAAGGATCAACAATCGGTGCAACATTGCTACGCGGTCTACTCATTGAAAACATAAAAAGATTGACACCATAGGACATCAAAGACAAACCAAGAATAACTTGAAATGTTCGTGGGCGTAACACAAGCCAAATGCCTGATCCAACAAGAACACCAATAGCCAAAGAAAGAACAATTTCCATTAATTTTCCTTCTCCTCCAAAAGTGGTTTCTTACCGATTCGGTAACTACGAACTGACTGGTGTGCAAGCGCAATTAAAATGAGAACAGTTGCTCCTAACACAAGAGAAAACACACCAAAATCAAACAAAAAAGCAGATGCCATAGGAACATTTCCAATCAACGGAAGATGCATATATTGAAAAAAGGAGGTTAAAAAAGGATACCCAACGAACCAAGCCCCTACTCCCGTTGCAACTGACAACAATAAACCAAAACCCATCCAACGCAAAGGCAAAACTCTCAAATGATTTTCCACCCAACGAATATCACGCGCAAGATATTGCAAAATAAAACCTATCGCTAGAGTCACACCACCGACAAATCCACCTCCTGGAAGATCATGCCCCCGTATAAATAAATAAACCGAAAAAGCGATAATAACTGCAAAGAGCCAACCCATGATAACAGCAGGAACAGTGAGATAATTCAACACTGTATCCCCCACATTCCGGTCAGGCTGTGCCATATCAAAAGCTTTCTGAATACGTTGTTGAAAAGGCGCGTCAATACTTTCAGGAGCAGGACGAAACCGTCTTAAAAGGGCAAAAACAGTGAGTGAAACAACACCTAAAACAACAATTTCTCCCATGGTATCAAAACCACGGAAATCAACTAACAGCACATTCACAACATTGCGACCACCAGCACCAGAATAAGCATTGGTTAGAAAAAAATCAGAAACTGTCATACCTTGAGGACGTGTCATCATCGCAAAGGAAAGCCACGCTACCCCAGCACCTCCCACAAGAGCCATAACGAAATCACGGAAACGACGCAAACGCACAAAAAAACGAACAGACTTTGGAGAAGGATTATGCAAACGCTTAGGCAACCACCGCAAACCAAGCAACAATAAGACAGCTGTCACAACTTCAACAACCAATTGTGTTATTGCCAAATCTGGTGCAGAAAGCCATAAAAAGGTTGCACAAGTCATCAAGCCAGCGCCGCTTAAGAGCATGAGTGATGCAAGGCGATGAAACTTTGCTTGCCAAGCAACTAAAAGCGCACATAATCCGCCAACCACCCAAAGAGCAAGAAAAGGAATATCAAGCGGAAAAAATGGTAACGAACCTGCTGAAATTAAACCATCACACCAAAGCAAAAGACCAACAAATGTAAAACACACACCAAAAATCCAGTGCAACTGTATTTGCAAGCGACGTGTTGACAAAACAGATTCCACCGCACGTGCCCATTTCCAAGAAATAATCACGAGAACGCGTTCAAAAATACGGGGTCCTTTTAAGTGACGAAAAAAAGGAGGCCCATCATCACAAGATAAAAAGTAACGATGCCCGATAGCATAGAGCAATCCTCCCCCTAATAAAGCCACCAAACTCATCATCAATGGAGTATTAAAACCATGCCAAACAGCCAAACTATAAGGAATTGTTATCGTCCCTAAAACAGAGACAGCTGCATTATCCAAAATAGGCCCTATTGTTAAATTAGGAAAAATACCAACCGCCAAACAAATAAACACCAAAAGTTCCATGGGTAAACGCATAAAATGCGGTGGTTCATGGGGCGTTTTGAGTAAATTAACAGGTTTTGGTCCTAAAAAGACGCTATGAATAAAACGTATAGAGTAGGTCACACTAAACAGGCTAGCCAGCGTTGCTACATAAGGTGCAATCCAATCAAGCCATGATTCCATATGCGTTTCAACCGCTTCAGCAAAAAACATCTCTTTCGATAAAAAACCATTCAACAAAGGAACTCCCGCCATTGCTGCACTCGCGACTAAAGCAAGCGTTGCAGTAATAGGCATAGAACGATAAAGACCTGTCAGCTTACGCATATCACGTGTTCCCGTCTCGTGATCAATAATGCCCGCGGCCATAAATAAAGAAGCTTTAAAAGTAGCATGATTGGCCATATGAAAAATCGCCGCAACACATGCAAGTGGGCTTCCAAGACTTAAAAGCGTGGTAATCAATCCAAGATGGCTAATCGTTGAGTAAGCAAGCAACCCTTTCAAATCTTGCTGAAACATAGAAAAATAGGCACCAAGCAACAGTGTTGAAAGGCCTGAAAAGCCAACCAACAAAAACCAAGATTCTGTCCCAGAGAGCACGGGCCATAACCGAACAAGCAAAAACAATCCTGCTTTCACCATTGTTGCCGAATGCAAATAAGCCGATACAGGTGTTGGAGCAGCCATCGCATTGGGCAACCAAAAATGGAACGGAAACTGCGCACTTTTTGTTAACCCTCCCAATAAAACACAAATAAGAACAGGATTATAAAGAGGACTTGACCGGATCATATCACCAGACTGCAATACCTTATCCAAATCAAAACTGCCAACGATATTGCCAATCAATAAAACCCCAATAAAAAGGGTGAAACCACCAAAACCTGTGATGGTTAAAGCCATACGAGCACCTTCACGCGCACTCGCATTATGGTACCAATACCCGATCAACAAAAAAGAAAAAATACTGGTAAGTTCCCAGAAAGCAACCAAAAAGATAAGATTGCCTGACAAGACTATTCCTGTCATCGATCCCATAAAGGCGAGAAAAAAAGAAAAAAAACGCGGTACAGAATCTGCCGGATCCATATAATAACGCGCATAGACAACAACAAGCAATCCAATTCCTGTAATGAGCAAGCAAAAAAGCCATGATAGACCATCCATACGGAAGATCAAATCACTTCCCCATTCTGGAAGCCAAGAAATATCTAAACGCACTACACGATTTCCACGAACTGCGGGATAAAGCATTATTGTAAAAAGAAAGCTGAAAAGCGCAATAGCTCCCGCAAACCACGCTTCATTATTTTTTGCTGTCGAACGAAAAAAGCCAATAACAGCACTTCCACAAAAGGGAAGCAAAACGAGCAATATCAACATTGCTTCCCGTATTGTCATTCTTTAAGCTCCATCCTGCCCTTAACATTTTGTCATCGACAAAATAAATTTACATTATCCCTCACCCCACACTTAATGATAATAAGATTTAATAAAACTTAAAAGCATTTAAAATTTTCAAAAAACTACCGGTGTTTGAAAAAACATCGCAGCATATAAATTCCCTCTTTATTTTAAGAACAGTAACGAGCACGGCAAGATTCTGATAAAAATTTTTTTACATTTAACAGTTTCTATCCTTTAAAAAAGCGTGAAAGACACTGCTTACGAGGACCATGAAAAGGCTGATAGCTATTATCATCTTTATTATAAGAACGATAACGTGCACGACAAGATTCAATATGTTGTTTAAGTACCCCTAGCTCCTTTTCCTCTAAAGAAGAGATTAAAAACATTCCTCTCGCATCTGATGTAACTTTTAATGGTGCCAGTTTTGTGTTTAGCTGTGGTAATGTAACAAAAGCTGCTTCAGGATACCACCAATTATCTCTATACTTAACATAACCACGCCGATAATTATGATACCCCTTAAAACCATTAAGCTCTCTACGCCCCGTAAAAATCAAAGGCACCGACCTCTCTTGAACAAAAGCTTGAGAGACTACTTTTGCTTTAGCATCGCTTTTATTTTGCACTAAATCAACAATATTAGTTGTTATAATAAAAAAACTTCCAACAAGTACGAGGGCTAAAGCATAATATAATTTTTTTGTCATACACATAACGCAAGTCTCAAAACAACAAAAACAAAACTCAGTTGCAGAAAGCCTCTCTATTGCTAGACAAAAACAGATTCTTTTTTTAAAACTGCTTTTTCTTGAGACATTCTGTTGCTCTTTGTACTAAACGTTAATCTTAACAATAAGATCCCTTCAAAAGAGAATAGATAAACAATGATAAAAACCCCCTATTATCTTATAGATAAATCTAAGCTCATAAAAAATATGGAAATTATCGCTCGCTTACGCGAAATGTCCGGAGCAAAAATTTTGCTTGCTTTGAAATGTTTTGCCACATGGAGTGTTTTTGATTTAATGTCTAAGTTTATGGATGGAACCACATCATCCTCTCTTTATGAACTACATTTAGGAAGAGAAAAATTTGGCAAAGAAACCCATGCCTATTCAGTTGCTTGGGCGGATGATGAAATTGATGAAGCTTGTAGCTATGCAGATAAAATCATCTTTAATTCAATCCAACAGCTTCAACGTTTTGCCAACGCTACAAAAACCATTCAACGAGGTTTAAGGTTAAATCCAGGCATCAGTGCATCAAATTTTGATCTTGCCAATCCTTCTCGTCCTTTTAGTCGTTTGGGTGAAACGAACCAAAGCGCGATTAAAGAAGTTTTGCCTCTCATCAATGGCTTGATGATCCACAACAATTGTGAAAATGCTGATTTTAATCTTTTCAACCAAATGTTGAGTCACATGGAAGAAAAATTTGCAGAACTCTTTACTGCGGTTGAATGGATAAGCCTAGGTGGTGGAATTCATTTTACAGCTGAAAATTACCCATTAGAAGCTTTTGCAGAACGCTTAAAACATTTTTCAAAAACTCATGGTGTCACCATTTTTCTGGAACCAGGAGAAGCTGCTATTACCAAAAGCACCACATTAGAAGTAAGTGTTCTTGATACATTATATAATGAAAAGAACCTTGCTATCGTTGATAGCTCAATTGAAGCCCATATGCTTGATCTTCTCATTTATCGTGAAAATGCAAAGTTAGAACCTAATCAAGGACCTCATGAAATTATGGTATGCGGAAAATCTTGTCTCGCTGGTGATATTTTTGGAACATTTCGGTTCCCTGAACCTCTTAAAATAGGTGATAGATTGTCTTTTCAAGATGCAGCAGGCTATACAATGGTTAAGAAAAACTGGTTCAATGGTGTTGCAATGCCTGCAATTGTCATTAAAGAATCTGATGGAACGCTAACAATTCAACGCCAATTCAGCTATAGTGATTACCAAAAGAGCCTTTCATAATCAAAAACCATATAACAAAACCATCATGCGACAATATTAATTAAGGAGATAAACCCAAAATGAAGAAAAATGTCCTCATTATTGGTGCTGGAGGTGTTGCACAAGTAGTTGCGCATAAATGTGCCCAAAATAACGATATTCTCGGCGATATTCATATCGCTTCACGAACGCTCACAAAATGTGAAGCCATTATTACTTCCATTAAAGAAAAAAACGCAATGAAAGAACAAGGTGTTCTTATAGGCCACGCGCTCAATGCAATGAATATAGAAGAAACTGTAAATCTCATAAAAAAAATAAAATGTGAAATTGTCATCAATGTTGGATCAGCCTTTCTTAATATGTCAGTTCTTTCAGCTTGCATCGAAACCAAATGCGCTTATATTGATACTGCAATTCACGAAGATCCTTTAAAAATTTGTGAAACACCTCCTTGGTATGGCAATTATGAATGGCCCCGTCGTCAAGAATGTAAAAAAGCTGGTATAACTGCTATTTTAGGTGCAGGTTTTGACCCAGGCGTCGTGAATGCTTATGCAGCGTTAGCGCATAAGTGTTATTTTGATAAAATAACAGATATTGATATTATTGATATTAATGCCGGAAACCACGGACGTTGGTTTGCCACAAATTTTGATCCAGAAATTAACTTCCGAGAATTTACAGGACGAGTATGGTCTTGGCAAAATAGAAAATGGGTTTCCAATCAAATGTTTGAAGTCAGCCATGAATGGGATCTTCCCGTTGTTGGAAAACAAAAAGCTTACATGACGGGGCATGATGAAATTCATTCATTATCCAAAAATTTTGATGTTCAAAATGTCCGTTTCTGGATGGGATTTGGTGAACGTTATATCACTGTTTTTACAGTTCTAAAAAATCTCGGGCTTTTATCCGAGCAACCTATTAAAACGGCAGAGGGACAAGAAGTCGTTCCTTTAAAGGTCGTAAAAGCTGTCTTACCCGATCCCGCCTCTTTAGCACCAGACTACACAGGAAAAACTTGTATTGGAGACCTCATTAAAGGTGAAAAAGATGGAAAACCAAGAGAAATTTTCATCTATAATATAGCCGATCACAAACAAGCTTTTAACGAAACCAGTGCCCAAGGCATTTCTTACACAGCCGGCGTACCAGCCGCAGCAGCAGCCCTTCTTATTGCCACCGGCGAATGGGATGTTAAAACCATGGTCAACGTAGAAGAATTACCACCACATCCATTCCTCAAACATCTCGATCATATGGGACTCTCCACTTGGATACGAGAACAACAAGAAGAAACAAAATTACAATTTTAAGACTTTACATACTAATAATGGATACAGAAAAACCGCCCTTTTTAAGGGCGGTTTTTTCAAAAAGCATCATAGAATACTAAAAAGCACACCTAGATTTAAATATGAAGCGGTTTAGCAAATGTAGCTAAAGCTGCCTCCCGCACTGCTTCTGATAAAGTAGGATGTGCATGGCAACAACGCCCCAAATCTTCTGACGAACCACCAAATTCCATTAAAACTGCAATTTCATGGATCATTTCACCAGCACCAAATCCAAGAATATGTCCACCTAAAACCCGATCTGTCTTTTTATCAGCAAGGATTTTAACAAACCCATCATTTTTTTGCATCGCGCGTGCACGACCATTCGCCATGAAGGGAAATTTGCCAACATTATACTCAATACCGGCAGCTTTAAGTTCTTCTTCTGTCTTTCCTACACTGGCAATCTCGGGCTGTGTATAGACAACACTAGGAATGACATCAAAATTAACATGTCCCTTTTGACCTGCCAAAATTTCTGCCACAGCAACGCCCTCTTCCTCCGCTTTATGCGCCAACATTGGTCCTTTAACGACATCACCAATCGCATAAATTCCTGGAATACTGGTCTGCCAATGCGCATCAATAACAATAAAGCCGCGCTCATCCAATTGAACACCAACCTCGATCAAACCAAGACCTTCCGTGTATGGAAAACGTCCAGTAGCAATGAGCACAACATCAGCTTCTAAAGTTTCAGATTCACCACCTTTGACAGTTTCAAAAGTTACCTGGGCAGTTGTACCAGATTGTGTAATAGCTGTTACTTTTGCACCAGTCTTATACTCAATACCCTGCTTCTCCATTAACTTTTGAAATTGTCGTGAAACTTCTCCATCCATTGATCCTAAAACTTTATTAAGATATTCAATAATGGTAACTTTAGCTCCCAAGCGACTCCAAACCGAGCCAAGTTCTGAACCAATAACACCTGCTCCAATAACAATCATGCGTGTTGGGACTTTTTCAAGGGCAAGCGCTCCCGTAGAAGATACAACAATCTTTTCATCAATTTTAACATTCACCCCCGGAATACCTGAACTTTCTGAACCCGTAGCAATAATAATATTCTTTGTTTCAATAGTTTCCTTGTTACCATCTTTAGCAACAACTTCAATTTGGCCTGCGCTTAAAATTTTGGCTGTACCAAAAAAAGTATCAACTTTATTCTTTTTCATCAAAAAAGAAACGCCACTCGTATTGGCTGTTACAACAGCTTTTTTATGTGCCATCATCTGTTCAAGATTAAGCTTAGATTTTGCAATAGAAATACCAAGAGTTTCAAAACCATGCTGTGTTTCAGCAAATACTTCTGAAGCATGCAACAACGCTTTAGAAGGAATACAGCCAATATTGAGACATGTACCTCCTAATGTCGTACGCTTTTCAACAATTGCTGTTTTAAGCCCCAGTTGCGCTGCTTTTATTGCTGCAACATAACCACCTGGTCCGGCTCCAATCACGACCACATCATAAGACATCCGTTTTTCCTTTCATCCTGAAAACTGTATTTTTACAAGTCAAGAACAAGGCGTTCCGGATCTTCTAAACTTTCCTTAACACGCACAAGGAAAGTCACAGCCTCCTGCCCATCTACAATACGATGATCATAAGAAAGTGCCAAATACATCATGGGGCGAATCACAACTTGTCCCTCAACAACCATTGCTCGTTCTTTAATCGCATGCATTCCCAAGATACCAGATTGTGGTGCGTTTAAAATTGGTGTCGACATTAACGACCCATAAACCCCTCCATTGGTAATGGTAAAAGTTCCGCCTTGCATATCAGAAACTGCTAATTTTCCATCACGAGCAAGACGACCCAAACGACCAATCTCTTTTTCTATCTCTGCGAGTGACATCTGATCCGCATCACGAACCACCGGAACGACAAGCCCCTTATCCGTTCCAACAGCAATTCCCGCATTGACATAATTTTTGTAAATAATATCTGTTCCATCAATTTCTGCATTAACAGCAGGAAGTTCTTTTAATGCATGACAAACAGCCTTGGTAAAAAATCCCATAAAACCAAGCTTAACACCATGTTTCTTTTCAAAAAGATCTTTATAACGCTTGCGCAAATCCATTACCGCAGACATATCAACCTCATTAAATGTGGTTAACATTGCCGCTGTATTCTGTGCATCTTTAAGACGACGAGCAATTGTTTGACGCAGTTTCGTCATACGAACCCGCTCCTCCAGCGTTGTTTGAACTGGAACAACAGAAGAACTGAATTCAGAGGCAGAGTTAGCTGTAGAAGCGGCAGGAGTAGGTGTTTTTGTTCCTTGTGCCAACACATTAAGAACATCTTCTTTGAGAATTTGTCCACGTTTTCCAGAACCTGAAACATCACTTTTTGTGATATTATTTTCAGCCATCAATTTTGCTGCTGAAGGAGCAGGAGGCATTGTATCATTTGAAAAAGACGACTCCAAACCAGAGGGAACTTCTGCAACAGGTATAACAGAAGGCGAAAATGATTGAGAAACACCAGCGGCCCCAGCTTCAATCGCCCCTAAGAGCGCATTCACTTCAACCGTATCGCCTTCCTTTGCAATGATCTCAGATAATTTCCCCGAAACAGGTGACGGAACCTCAACTGTTACCTTATCAGTTTCTAATTCAACCAAGGGCTCATCCATAACAACGGCTTCGCCAAGTTTTTTAAACCATTTACCAATTGTAGCTTCGGTAACCGATTCGCCCAAAGTAGGAACACGGATTTCAATAGTCATAATATTTTTCCATAGATCAGAGTAGTCATAAATTAAGAACCTAACGCGTCTTTAAGAAACGCGGCAAGCTGTTCAGCATGTTGTACCATCAATCCTGTAGCCGGCGATGCACTTGCAGAACGCCCTGCATAACGTGCACGTGAATATCGCGCATTAATATGCGTCAACACCCATTCTAAATAAGGCTCAATAAATGACCAAGCCCCCATATTCTTTGGTTCCTCCTGGCACCAAACAACCTCTGCTTGCAAAAAGCGCGACAATACATCCACCAAAGCTTTTGCTGGGAAAGGATAGAGCTGTTCAACGCGAAGCAAATAAATATCATCCACACCCCTTTTTTCACGCTCTTCATAAAGGTCGTAATAAACCTTACCGGTACAAAGAACGACACGGCGAATTTTATTGTCTTTCTGTAACTTAATAATAGAGGTTTTGAGACATTCTGCATCATCAAGTAATAAACGATGGAAACTCGTTTCTGGTCCCATTTCATTGAGAAAAGAAACCGCTCGTTTATGGCGCAAAAGAGATTTTGGTGTCATCAAAATCAACGGTTTACGGAAATCGCGTTTAATTTGCCGACGCAAAATATGAAAATAATTGGCAGGAGTCGTACAATTAGCAACCTGCATATTATCTTCTGCACAAAGCTGAAGAAAACGTTCTAAACGTGCTGAAGAATGTTCTGGTCCTTGCCCCTCAAAACCATGAGGCAACAAACACACAAGACCAGACATACGAAGCCATTTACGCTCTGCAGAAGAAATAAACTGATCAAAAATGACCTGTGCTCCGTTAGAGAAATCACCAAATTGCGCTTCCCAAAGCGTCAATCCCCGTGGTTCAGCAAGAGAATATCCATATTCGAAACCAAGAACGGCTTCTTCAGAGAGCATAGAATTAACAACCTCATAAAATGCCTGCCCCTTTTGTAAATTATTCAAAGGGATATAACGTGCTCCATTTTCCTGATCGTAAAGAACTGAATGACGTTGTGAAAAAGTTCCACGTTCGACATCCTCACCGGAAAGACGAACTGGTGCTCCTTCTAAACAAAGAGAACCAAAAGCCAAAGCTTCAGCTGTTGCCCAATCAACACCTTCACCACTTTCAAAAATTTTAGCGCGGTTGCTCAAAAAACGTTGTATAGTTTTATGCACATGAAAGTCTTCTGGAATCTCAACGAGTTTCTGACCAATTTCCTTTAAGATCTTTAACTCAACACCCGTCGTTCCATTATGTTGCTCTTCAGCATTATTGGAAGCTTTAAGGCCCGTCCAACTCCCATCAAGCCAATCAGCTTTGTTCGGCTTATAAGAAACACTTGCTTCCAACTCAACCTCAAGTTTATCTCGCCACAGATTCTTTTGCTGTTCAATCTCTTCAGCAGTAATCACCCCTTCCGTAATCAGTTGATCCCCATAAAGCTGAAGTGTTGTTTTATGGTTACGGATAGCCTTATACATAAGCGGCTGTGTAAAAGAAGGTTCATCACCTTCATTATGTCCATAACGGCGATAACAGAACATATCAATCACCACGGGCTTATGAAAAATTTGACGAAATTCCGTCGCTATTTTTGCAACAAAGACAACAGCTTCAGGATCATCACCATTCACATGGAAAATTGGTGCATCAATCATTTTTGCTACATCTGACGGATAAGGAGAAGAACGCGAAAAGCGTGGATCAGTTGTAAATCCGATTTGATTATTAATAATGACGTGAAGAGAACCAGCAACATTGTAACCTTTAAGACCTGAAAGACCAAAAGTTTCTTGAATAACACCTTGCCCTGCAAAAGCAGCATCACCATGAATAAGCAATGGCAAAACCTTTGAGCGCTCACTTAAGGAGAATTCATCAGTATATGTAGGCCCCACAAGTTGATTTTGTTTAGCACGCGCCTTTCCAATAACAACCGGATCAACAATTTCAAGGTGAGATGGATTAGCCACAAGTGATAAGTGAACTTTTTTACCATCAAATTCAAGATCAGCTGAAGTTCCTAAATGATATTTAACATCACCAGAACCCTCTACATCATCGGGTTTATAAGACCCTCCTTTGAATTCATGAAAAATAGCCCGATGTGGTTTTGCAAGAACTTGTGAAAGAACATTTAAACGACCACGATGTGCCATTCCTAAAACAACTTCCTGCACCCCCAAAGCACTACCGCATTTAATAATCTGTTCAAGAGCAGGAATCAGAGATTCACCACCATCAAGCCCAAAACGCTTTGTTCCTTTGTATTTTGTATCTAAAAACTGCTCAAACCCTTCCGCCTCAATAAGCTTGTTAAGTATAGCTCTCTTACCTTTTTGTGTGAAAGCAATGTGCTTATCTGGTCCTTCAATACGTTCTTGGAGCCATGCTTTTTGAGCAGGGTCAGAAATATGCATATATTCCACACCTATCGTTGAACAATAGGTACGATTGAGGATCTCAAGCATTTGTGGAATAGTTGCATATTCCAGCCCTAAAACATGATCAATAAAAATGGGTCTCTCATAATCAGCAGAAGTAAAACCGTAAGCTTCTGGAGAAAGTTCCTTGTAATCCTCAATTTTTTCCGCCAATTGGAGAGGATCGAGCCGAGCACGGAGATGCCCACGTGCACGAAAAGCACGAATCATCATGAGCGCATGAACAGAATCACGCGTTGCTTGAATAATATCCTGTTCGCTAGAGGCTTTTCCTTTTTGCGCAGCACCAGTTGTTGCTTTTTCCTTTAATTTATCACCAATACGCTTTTCAAGAACAGACCAATCACCATCAAGAGCAGAAACCAATTCACCATTCGCCTTTAATGGCCAATGATCACGTTGCCAAGTTGCCCCTTCCGCATTTTTCAGAACATCTTCCTTGTTATCTTGAAGTGTTTCAAAAAAAGCACGCCACTGTGAATCTACACTGGTGGGATTTTTTTCATATTCAGCATAAAGTTGATCTATATAGTCCGCATTTCCACCATACAGAAACGACGTTTTTGCAAAAAGACTATTTATTTCGTCCTGCCTTGCCATACACTTCTCCGGAACATTTATTCCGTCTCCTTACATCTCTTTTCGACCTTATAAATGCTTACAAAGCAAACGAGGGTCAGAAAATTCAAAAAAGCCTCACTTTTATACCTACTTTTCATCTGAATGAAAGATACACCTTTATTCAGATGAAATTCTTTTTTAGCCCTTCAAAACTGACATCAAAGTCTTGCCTATCTGTGATGGTGAAGGAGAGACCCGAATTCCTGCTGATTCCATTGCAGAAATTTTATCTTCTGCTCCACCTTTACCACCAGAAATAACAGCACCAGCGTGCCCCATTGTGCGTCCTGGAGGAGCTGTACGACCAGCAATAAAACCAACCACCGGCTTTTTACGACCTTTTCTTGCTTCATCGCGAAGAAATTGTGCTGCTTCTTCCTCAGCACAACCACCAATTTCACCGATCATGACAATAGACTCGGTTTCATCATCCGCTAAAAACATTTCCAACACATCAATAAATTCTGTGCCCTTAACAGGATCACCACCAATACCAATAGCTGTTGTCTGCCCAAGACCTTCATGACTCGTTTGGAAAACCGCTTCATATGTTAAGGTTCCCGACCGCGAGACAACCCCGACAGAGCCTTTTCTAAAAATAGAACCAGGCATAATACCGATTTTACATTCATTTGGTGTAAGAATACCAGGACAATTAGGACCAATGAGACGTGATTTTGATTCTTCTAATCTCGCCTTTACTTTAATCATATCCATAACAGGAATGCCTTCCGTAATGCAGATAATTAAAAGGATTTCAGCATCAATAGCTTCTATAATAGCTGCTGCGGCTCCTGCAGGCGGAACATAAATAACCGAAGCATCTGCACCTGTCTTTTCTTTTGCCTCAGCAACACTGGCAAAAATAGGAAGAGTTTCACCTTTTGAACCTTCCCACGTTTCACCACCTTTTTTAGGATTAACGCCCCCAACCATTTTCGTACCATGATAAGCAAGCGCTTGTTCTGTATGAAACGTTCCTGTTTTTCCTGTAAGCCCCTGAACCAGAACTTTTGTATCCTTATTCACAAGAATTGACATCACTTAGGCTCCCTTCACGGCTGCAACAATTTTTTGAGCAGCATCATCTAAATCGTCAGCGGGAATAACGTTTAAACCACTATCACTGATAATCGCTTTACCCTGCTCAACATTTGTGCCTTCAAGACGAACAACCAAAGGAACCTTTAAACCAACTTCCCGAACAGCAGCAACCACACCTTCAGCAATAACGTCACAACGCATAATGCCACCAAAAATATTTACCAAAATGCCTTTAACATTTGGATCAGCGGTAATAATTTTAAAAGCAGCAGTCACCTTTTCTTTTGAAGCACCACCACCAACATCGAGGAAATTTGCGGGCTCAGCTCCGTAAAGCTTAATGATATCCATTGTTGCCATAGCAAGACCTGCACCATTGACCATGCAACCAATTGTGCCCTCAAGAGCAACATAAGCAAGATCATGCTTTGATGCTTCGATCTCTTTTGGATCTTCTTCTGAGATATCACGCAATTCCAAAATGTCTGGATGACGGAACAGAGCGTTATTATCAAAAGAAACTTTCGCATCAAGAACGCGCAAATGACCATCCTTCATCACAATAAGCGGATTAATTTCAAGGAGGCTCATATCTTTCTCACAAAACACCTTATAGAGAATTGGAAAAAGCTTTTCACCATCTTCCCGTGCACTATCGTGTAATTCCAACGCATCACAAAGCCTTGTACAATCGGCAGAAGTAACACCATGTGTAGTATCAATGGGTAGAGTTAATATTTTTTCTGGCGTCTCTTCAGCAACGGTTTCAATATCCATACCCCCTTCTGTTGAAACAACGAATGCAACCCGACCAACTGTACGATCAACCAACAATGAAAGATAAAGCTCCCGTTCAATATCAGCACCATCCTCAATATAAAGGCGATTGACCTGCTTACCTTCTGGACCAGTTTGTTTGGTTACCAAAGTTTTACCAAGCATTTCTTGGACATTTGCAATAACTTCTTCAACAGATTTTGCAAGTCTAACCCCTCCTTTTGCATCAGGAGAAAGTTCTTTAAACTTCCCTTTACCGCGACCACCAGCATGTATCTGACTTTTAACCACATAGAGTGGCCCAGGCAATTTCTGTGCCCACTTTTCAGCTTGCTCTACAGAATAAACAGCAACACCGTTTGCAATTGGTGCTCCATATTCATGAAGCAGACGTTTGGCCTGATATTCATGGATATTCATGCATTTGTCCTTTTCTTTTACAGATAACTTTACTATTAACCTTCAAATCCTATATAAATACTCTGTTTTAATGAACAGAATCTTATTCAATTTATTTAAGACTAGGCACAAGTGCGATACAAGCTTCACAAAGCTTTTGCACAGAATTCACTGAACGCTCAAAAGCATTTCTTTCCTCTTTATCGAGATCAATTTCAATGACCCGCTCAACGCCACCTGCACCAAGCACAACGGGAACACCGACATATGTATCATTAACTCCGTATTCACCTGAAAGATAGGCAGCAACAGGAACAACACGCTTAGTGTCCTTCAAATAGGCTTCAGCCATAGAAACAGCAGAAGCTGCTGGTGCGTAAAAAGCAGAACCTGTTTTCAACAAATTGACAATCTCTGCACCACCATTACGGGTACGCTGGATAATTTGATCGATTCTTTCTTGTGTTGTCCAGCCCATCTTCACAAGGTCAGGCAAAGAAATACCACCAACCGTTGAATAACGCACCAAAGGCACCATTGAATCACCGTGCCCTCCTAAAACAAAAGCCGTCACATCTTTAACAGAGACCTTAAATTCCTCAGACAAGAAACGACGAAACCGTGCAGAATCAAGAACACCAGCCATACCAACTACTTTATGTGTAGGAAGACCTGAAAACTTCTGCAATGCCCATACCATTGCATCAAGGGGGTTGGTAATACAAATAACAAATGCTGAAGGCGCATATTCTTTAATCCCAGCACCAACTTGTTCCATCACTTTTAAATTAATGCCTAAAAGATCATCACGACTCATACCAGGTTTTCGTGCTACTCCTGCTGTTACAATAACAACATCAGCACCTTCAATTGTCTCATAAGCATTAGCACCTTTTAAACTGACATCAAAACCATCAACGGGTGAAGATTCGGCAATATCAAGAGCTTTACCTTGTGGCATACCTTCCGCAATATCAAATAAAACAACATCACCAAGCTCTTTAAGCCCAATAATATGTGCTAAAGTGCCACCAATCATACCTGAACCAATGAGAGCTATTTTTTTTCGTGCCATTTCTTTATTCCTAACATTAGAGAACACAGCGCGCACATATAAGCGCCAGCATTCTGAGTATTTTTTTGACCTTAGCCCTATTTAAAAAATGCTATTAAAGAAAGAAAAAGATATAAAATCCTTCTCCTCGTAAAAGCAAAAATCCTCCACACAAACGATTATTAGAAACTTATTATGATGTATCGATAAAATGAATTTAAAAAAAATACAACAGAATTATTACCTTGTATTTAAATTCAAAGAGTTATTGTTTTTACAGTTTACGTAAGGGTAAATTACTTGACTTTTACTTCTTCAAAAGAAACCGTTCTGCCCAAAGTTTCAAATAATCCTGACTTTGCATTTCAAAAAGACGCGATTGTGTTCTTTTAAACTCAAATGTTTCCGTCGTCTGTGCGCGTCCTTTATGTAAATCCTCAAGTAAAGCTGCCGCTGACATAAATAATCTTATGTGGCGCTCATAGAGAGTATCAATAAGTAAAATAAACCGTTTGGTTTCATTGCGGTATGTATCATCCATCACCGGTACATTATCGAGAAAAATCGTATGATAACGTTCCACTAATGCTAAATATTCAGCTGCTGCCAAAGGTTTTGCACACAAATCTTGATAATCAAAACGTGCACAACCCGCTCCAGAGCGTGGAATATGAACAATACGTCCTCTTAGAGAAAGCTCATCAGATATTTCCTTCTGCCCTTGTAATACCAATGCCCACGCTTGATCCATACATTCATTTGCTTGCGCACCTAACGGCGTTATATACACGTGTTGTAGATTTGATTTCTCAAGACGATAATCTGTTTTTGCATCAAGATTGATAACACAAACATGTGCTTTCAAAACTTGAATAAAAGGCAAAAAAAGCTCTCGGTTCAAACCGTTATAATAAAGATTATCAGGGGCAACATTTGAAGTTGCAACAAAGAAAACCCCTTTATCAAATAGAGCAGAGATAAGACGCCCCAACACCATAGCATCAGCAATATCTGTTACACTAAATTCATCAAAACAAAGCACCTTAGCTTCTCGTGCAAAATCTTCAGCAACAGCTAATATAGGATTATCTTGTCCAGATTTTGCATTTTTTGATGCTTGACGATAAACATTAATACGCTCATGCACATCAGCCATAAAATCATTAAAATGAGCGCGCTTTTTACATTTCTGCGGCAAACAAGAAAAGAACAAATCCATCAGCATGGTTTTGCCTCGTCCTACTTCACCATAAACATACACCCCTTGATAAGAACCATCTTCATCACCTTGTTTTGCAACACGAGCAAAGGTTTGTTTTTCTCTTTTAAACAGAGACAAAAATGTCCAAGATCGAGAAACGCTTTGCTCCGCAATGTTTTGTAATAAATGATCAAAACGCTCGGCTAAAGCCAATTGAGCCGGATCAAAACTGATTTCTCCTTTATATACCAGCTCCTTATAGCGCGTTGAAACTAAAATCATCCAAATAACCTTTTCAACCCGTTCACAATAAAAACACAAGCTCTCTTCACAAACTGGTGCGCATATCTCTTTTTTTATAAATAGCAAAAACGGTCTAACGGCTTAAAACAACTGGATGATCATCAAGTGTGCGTCCATCAAAACGATCAACATTGGAAGAATAAAGAGTGACAATAACACGTCCTGAATTATTATAAAAATATAATCTTTTTCCTTTAACAGCCCATGAACTTACCTGAGAAACGATTCCTGGACAGTGTAAAGGGCGAGCACGGTATCCTTGGCCAAATTTTGTTTGTGGTGTTGCAATTCGGCAAACCTTACCATCCATAGAAAGATTCCACACCCCAGCAATACTAGCCGGAAACAAATCAGTAGCATTGCTTGGCAATTCGAGACTAGCCATCCGTCCATCACTCTTAGAATCTCCTTTCTCATACATGGAAGAATCTGCTGCTTCATATGCTGACGAACGAGAGGAAGACGGATCAGACATCACTTCTGTTTGCATTTCTTGAAGCGGATAAAAAACTTCTAATGTGTTGCCACTATCGTCACTATCAAACCGCGACGTTAAACATCCTCCTAAAAGCGTTACAGTTGATATTACAACGAAAAACGAAATTTTTGAAAATGACATATCTATACTCTTTCCCATGACAATTAAAGAAGCTTCCTCAGAAATTAGTGAACATTTATTATACGGCATTTTACAAAGATAAATTAATAATTTAAAAAAATAGGATAAAAATTGTTTATTTCGAACGATAATAATTTTTGCACTATGTTTTATATTCATTAAACACTGGAAATTTATAAGATTTTCAGTCATATATCTTTTGTAGGCAATCACTATAAATAGAGAAATTTCATGAAAATGCCATTCAGCAAAATGAACGGTCTTGGAAATCAAATCATTGTTGCTGATATGCGTGAAAGCACACATGCACTCACACAGCAAGCAATCCTTACTCTCTCGGCAGATCCTCAAACACATTTCGATCAAATTATGGCTATTCACAAAACCACAAAAAATGAAGCTGACTTTCGCATCGAAATATGGAATGCTGACGGCTCGATAGCTAAAGCCTGTGGTAACGGTACACGTTGTGTCATAGCATGGCTCACAGACCACAATTTCGGTGAAAACTTTCGATTAGAAACACCCGCTGGAATTATCGAGGGTAAACGACAAACCAACAACCTCATCTCTGTTGACATGGGATGCCCAAATTTCAATGCAAAAGAAATGCCTGTTTCACGTGAAATAATTGACACCAATCACGTAGAAATTACTGCTGGTCCCTTAAAGGATGCATGCCTTGTCTCTGTTGGTAATCTCCACGCTATTTTTTTTGTTGAGAATGATATTCAACATATTCCATTAGAAAAATATGGACCAAAACTTGAACATGATCCCCTTTTTCCAGAACGGTGCAATATTTCTATTGCGTATGTCATGTCACAAAAAAGCCTAAATTTACGCACATGGGAAAGAGGAGCTGGATTAACGCAAGCATGTGGGAGTGCTGCCTGTGCGAGTGCAGTGGCCGCCTATCGACGTGGACTCACAAAACGCCATATCGATGTGAACTTACTAGGGGGAACACTTAATATTTTTTATCGAGAAGACAATCATATTATCATGACAGGTCCAACCAATTATGAGTTTAGTGGCTTTTTTAACCCTTTAACAGGGAGCTACAAAAAGGATCACTTTTAATGGCAATAGAAGTTGTAACATTTGGTTGTCGTCTGAACAGCTATGAATCTGAAATCATACGCAAAGAAAGCACTTCTTCAGGTCTTGATCAACTCAAAGATGATGCAATCATCTTTAACACCTGTGCCGTCACCGCCGAAGCCGTACGACAAGCAAAACAAGCTATCCGCAAAGCAAGACGTGAAAATCCTCACGCTCGTATTATTGTGACAGGATGTGCCGCACAGACAGAAGCGCAAAATTTTGCCTCCATGACAGAAGTGGATCTTGTTTTAGGGAATGAAGACAAACTCCATGCGCATTCTTATCGTCAACTTCCTGATTTTGGTATCAATCATTCCGAAAAGTTGCGTATTAATAACATCATGGAAGTGCAAAAAATTGCTCCCCATATGGTAAGTGCAATAGAAGAGCGCACACGTGCCTTTGTACAGGTGCAAAATGGATGCGATCACCGTTGTACATTTTGTATCATCCCTTATGGGCGCGGACCATCACGTTCAGTTCCCATGGGCGCTGTTATTGAACAAATCAAACTATTGACAAACAATGGCATTCAAGAAGTAGTTCTGACAGGTGTTGATCTTACAAGTTATGGCCACGATCTCCCTGGAAAAGCCACCCTAGGAAAATTAACTTCAACAATTTTGCATCATGTTCCTGACTTGCCTCGTTTACGTCTGTCATCAATCGATTCTATTGAAGCAGACGAAGAACTCATTAATCTTTTAGCCTATGAAAAAAGGATCATGCCCCATTTGCATTTATCCTTGCAAGCAGGCGATAATATGATCCTAAAAAGAATGAAACGGCGGCATCTGCGCGAACATGCAATTCAATTTTGTCAAGATTTGCGTGCCAAACGTCCTACGATGGTTTATGGAGCCGATTTAATTGCTGGTTTCCCGACTGAAACAGAAGAAATGTTCCAAAACAGTCTTGCTTTGGTCAGTGAGTGTAATTTAACACATCTCCACGTCTTTCCTTTTAGTCCAAGAGAAGGAACACCTGCCGCACGTATGCCACAAATTAACCGTAGAATAGTAAAAATGCGTGCAGAAAGATTGCGCAAAGTAGGTGAGGAAGCTTACCAAAGGCATCTTGTTCGTTTACAAAATAGCCAACAAACAATTCTCGTTGAAAAAGATGAAATCGGACGAACAGAAGATTATACCCTTGTACAAATCAAAGGTGCAAAAGCTGGAACAATTGTTCAAGCCCTTATCGTTGATCATGATGGCGATAAATTGATTGCTGTCCTCCCAAAATTAAACGCAGCTTGAGCAGGAAAACCCTTATGACAAAATCTTTTATAAAAAAAATATTTTCTTTTAACAAATCTAAAGAGCAAGAAACAGAACAAGTTTCCACTCCTTATGAAACCGATATAGAAGAAGAAATTGAATATAAAAGTGAAACCACAAAAAACGATCAATCCTCTCTAGAGAGAGAAAAAGAAGAACAGACAGAAAATCAAAATATCACACCTGTAAAGTATGATGAGAAAATTCCGTCTTTTGAAGCACATTCTCGCAAAGTAATTGTCACAGATATAATCCGTGAAAAAAAAGTTGAAGAGTTTTCATCTATATCTCCTGTTGAACAGAAAAAGACAGCGTGGTTTGGACGCCTTAAAAAAGGTTTATCCCTTTCCTCACAACGCTTAAGTGAATCAATTGGTGACCTTTTTGTTAAAGGAAAACTTGATAAACAAACATTGCAAGAGTTGGAAGATATTCTTATTCAAGCTGATCTTGGTGTAGAAACGGCTACACGCATCACCGATACTTTAGCCTCCAGTCGCTATGAGAAAAATTTATCTCCAGATGACATTCATACTATCGTAGCTGACGAAATAAAAAAAGTATTGGAGCCTGTTGCAGTTCCACTAGAACTTGATCTTAGTCATAAGCCTCACGTTATTTTACTAGTAGGCGTAAATGGTACTGGAAAAACGACAACGATTGGAAAGCTTGCAGCCAAACTCACCGCAGGGGGGCTAAAAGTTATGTTGGCTGCTGGTGATACATTTCGCGCTGCCGCTATTGAACAATTGCATATTTGGGGTGAACGTACAGGATCTCCTGTTATTTCCACAAAACTCGGTGCAGATGCTGCTAGCTTAGCATTTGATGCTTATGAAAAAGCCAAAAAAGCAAACAGCGATGTGTTGATCATTGATACAGCTGGACGCCTACAAAATAAAACTGAATTGATGGACGAATTGGCAAAAATTATTCGTGTTTTAGGTAAACATTCTCCCCAAGCTCCCCATACAATCCTTCAAACACTCGATGCAACTACTGGGCAAAATGCGCTCAATCAAGTGGATATTTTCCGCGATATTGCTGGTGTTAATGGTTTAGTCATGACAAAGCTCGATGGTAGTGCACGAGGAGGGATTCTTATTGCTATCGCAGCAAAATACAAATTACCCGTTTACTTTATCGGTATAGGAGAGAATATTGAGGATCTTCAACCTTTTTCTGCCTCTGAATTTGCCGAAACTATTGCAGGAAAACACATATGAAACAATCTTCTTTTAAACCTCACTCATACAATAACCCCAATTCGAAGAATATGAATAATAACCAAAAAAAGCCCCTTTCACCAACACTTAAGTTTCTCTTGGAAATGGGGCCATTAGTCGTCTTTTTCCTTGCCAATTATAAAGGCGAATGGTTGATAAACAATATCGGACTTTTTAAAAATTTTAATAAACCTATTTTCCCTGCAACAGCTATTTTCATGGTAGCAATCATTATTGCACTAAGCTTATCATGGATTCTGGCACGAAACATTCCTATAATGCCTCTTATCTCGGGAATATTTGTTCTAGTCTTTGGATTCTTAACTCTTTGGCTTCACAATGATACTTTCATAAAAATGAAACCAACAATTATTAATAGTTTATTTGCTCTCATCCTCTTTGGTGGAATGTTTTTTAAAAAACCACTTTTGCGTTATGCCTTGGATTCTACTTTAAAACTCGATGATTTAGGATGGCAAAAACTTACCTATCGCTGGGCATTCTTTTTCGTTTTTCTTGCTCTTTTGAATGAAGTTATTTGGCGTAATTTTAGCGATAATTTTTGGACTAGCTTTAAAGTATTTGGTGTTATGCCTCTAACAGTCCTTTTCATGCTTACTCAAATGCCCCTTATCCTTAAACACTCACAGGGACTTTTTACAGAAAGAGACAAATCTGATTCTTAAATAGAAGACATCTATAATTATAGATTATTTTGTAGATTTATCATTGTACACTGTTCATGGGGAAAAGATATGTTAATTGAACAGTTCATCTGTAGAAACGATAATTTTGGTGTACTCATTCATGATGAAAAAAGCGGCTGCACAGCTGCAATTGATGCACCTGAAAGTGAAGCGATTCATAATGCCTTAAAACGCCGCAACTGGACACTACAGACTATTTTTGTGACTCATCATCATCACGACCATGTAGAAGCACTAGAAGAGTTAAAACAAGTTTATAAGGCTGTCGTTATTGGACCAGAAGCAGAAAAAGAAAAGATTAAT
This sequence comes from Bartonella taylorii, assembly GCF_023920105.1. Classification (NCBI taxonomy): domain Bacteria; kingdom Pseudomonadati; phylum Pseudomonadota; class Alphaproteobacteria; order Hyphomicrobiales; family Bartonellaceae; genus Bartonella; species Bartonella taylorii. The sequence goes on along the minus strand of NZ_CP083693.1, from coordinate 1,736,612 downwards.
CATCTTGACCAAACACTTCAACCTAATGAAAGTTTTTCTTTTGGAACATGCCTGCTTTTAGCTCTTTCAACACCGGGTCATACTTTAGGCGCATTATCTTACTACTTTCCCGAAGAGAATTTACTCTTTGCTGGAGATACACTTTTCTCACTCGGTTGTGGACGACTTTTCGAAGGAACGCCTGCACAAATGCTGAACTCTTTAAAAAAGCTTCGTCAACTTCCCGATGAAACACTTCTTTATTGCGGTCATGAATACACTAAAACCAACGCCCTTTTCGCATTGACACTTGATCCACATAATCAAAAACTTCATAAAAGGGTGGAGGATGTTTTTTTATTGCGCGCAAAAGACGCCATGACTTTACCAGTAACCTTAGGGCAAGAAAAAGCTACCAATCCCTTTCTCCGCTGGGATGATGCTACGTTGCGAAGAAACCTTGCAATGGAAAAAGAAACAGATGAAGAAGTCTTTGCTGAAATTCGAAGAAGAAAGGATAGTTTTTAACCATGTTGAAGCCTGTGTTGCGTTTATTTCCCCTTTTTCTTTTTGTGATACATACCCAAACAGCAATGGCAAAGGAAAAGGACAATAAATTCGATTTCCCGCAGATCATTGCAAATTACATCTTAACAGAAGATTTTCTTTTGAAAATGGAACAAATTAAGAAAGAAGAATGTGAAAACTTACCACCAGAATCAAAAGTATCCAATATCCCATTTTACAGTAGCATTGAGGAAATTACCGCTTATATTTCCGATCAACCAAAACTAATGGATATTTTAAAAAACAATAACATCACGCCTAGAGATTTTGCTGTCGGTTGCAATGCTCTTCAAACAACATTAATAATGCTTTACGAAAATATTTATTACGAGAATCCTAAAGAAAAAGATTCTCTTTTTCATGAAAAAAATACTGTGTTTTTAAGCAATTTGGAATTTGGTAAAAAACATATGCATAGAATATGGACTGTTGTAAGCAAAGTTTGTGACTATCTTATTTAAAAAAATTGATCAACTTCGCAAACGAAGAAGTCTTTGCTGAAATCTGGAGAAGAAAGGATAACTTCTAAGCATGTTTAAGTCTGTCTTGCATTTATTTCCCCTTTTTCTTTTTGTAATATATGCTCAACTAACAATAGCAAAGGAAAAGAACAATAAATTCAATTTCCAACATGTCATTGCAAATTACACCTTAACAGAAGATTTTCTTTTGAAAATGGAACAAATTAATAAAGAAGAGTGTGAAAACTCACCATCAGAATCAAAAATATCCAATACTGAAAAAGCATCTGATATTGAAATTGAACACGATGACAGTGTTGAAGGATTCGCAGCTTCTATTTCTAATCAACCAAAATTAATGAATATCTTAAGAAAAAACAATATCACACCTAAAGATTTTGCTATAGGTACCCGCGCCCTTCAAGCAACATTAACAATTTTAACTTTTCCTGAACTTCTCAAAAAAGAGGGGCTTTCTTTTGATGAAAAAAATACTGTAGTTTCAGATAATTTGGAATTTGCTAAAAAACATATGTATAGAATGCTTGTTATTTTAAAAAGGCGTTGTAAATAGAATCCGTATTATTTTGAATAATTAGCTAAGGTGGTAAACACTCTTTAATTTTGTAAACGCCGACAAATATCATCTAATTGTTCTAATGAAGAATAGTGTATTTTTAAATCACCACCTTTTTTACCATGTCTAATGACAACTTTCATTCCGATGACATCTGCAAGTAATTTTTCTAAAGATTTTGTTTCTGTGTCTTTCTCAACGGTGGTTCGTTTTTTGACTTTAGGATTTGCTTGTTCATATGCAAGTATTTCTGCTTGGCGTACCGAGAGACCTTCACGAATAATTTTTTTCGCCAAATCCTGTGGATTGTCGACGGTAATAAGACAGCGCGCATGACCAGCAGAGAGTTGGCCATCAGTTAAAAATTGTTGTACCTTTGGTGGAAGTTTTAACAAACGGAGTGTATTTGCAACATGACTTCGACTTTTTCCAATCACTTGTGCTAAATCTGCTTGCGTATAACCATGCTCATTCAGTAAAATTTCATATCCCATTGCTTCTTCAATAGGATTAAGATCGGTACGTTGAACGTTTTCAATAATTGCTAATTCCAAAGCCGTCTTATCATCCACATCGCGAACAATAACCGGCAATTGACTTAAATTGGCACGTTGTGCAGCACGCCACCGTCGTTCACCAGCAATCAATTCAAATCGATTAGGATGATCACGCGAAGGCCTTACAATAACAGGCTGAACAACTCCATGCTGGCGAATTGATTGTGCTAAATTATCAAGTTCTGAATCAGTAAAATGACGCCGTGGATTGTGTGGATTACACGAAATAGATTCAAGAGGCACAAATTGCTCATAAATAGGAGAAACTGTATTGGACTCTATCAATTTATCAGCATTCGGCGCACGTACAAGATTGTTATTTAAGTTGATATCTCCAATCAAGGCTGCTAATCCACGTCCCAGTCTTTTTTTTGATTGATCATCATACATAATTTTGCTCTTTAAATTTTCCTACAAAAATTGTTTTTTTACGTTTTAAGCAGCAGCGCGTGCTTGTTTTTCACGTTGAATCACTTCCGATGCCAGACGCAAATAAGCTTGGCTCCCAGCACATTTAAGATCATAAAGCAATACCGGCTTACCAAAAGAGGGGGCTTCTGATACGCGGACATTTCGTGGAATAACAGTACGATAGACTTTATCTCCCATAAAAGATCGTACATCTTCAACAACTTGATTTGAAAGATTATTACGTCCATCATACATTGTTAGAACTATACCTTGAATTTCTAAAGATGGATTAAGTACAGATCTCACTTGCTTTACTGTTTCAAGCAATTGACTTAAACCTTCAAGTGCTAAAAATTCACATTGCATAGGAACCAAAACAGAATCTGCAGCTCCCATAGCATTGAGTGTTAAAAGATTAAGTGACGGGGGACAATCAATTAAAATATAACTGAATTTTTTTTCCATTTTAGGATCATCACAGAGAGCTTTACGTAAACGTTGAATGCGATCTTTTGATGAAGAAATTTCCATTTCTACGCCTAAAAGATCAAGAGTAGAAGGCACAATATGGAGATTGGGTACAGCTGTTTTTAAAGCTGCTTTTGTGACTGAAACCCCTGAAACCAAAACATCATAAGAGGATAAAGGACGGTTATTACGATCAATTCCCAATCCTGTACTGGCATTACCTTGTGGATCAACATCCATAATAAGAACATTTTCCCCAATGGCTGCCAAAGCTGTTGCAAGATTAATTGCTGTGGTTGTTTTGCCGACCCCACCCTTTTGGTTTGCAATAGCGATAATCCGTGTTTCGCTCATTTTGCTTTACCCTCTACATGATCGAACATGAGAAATTTCTAATATAATAGAACTTTCATCAATTTTACTCTTATGTTTTAGCAGATCAAACCGCCAATTGGCAGAGGCATTTTCTATTTCTGTAGCGTAATCCCTACCTTTTTGCAAAAGAGCTATTGTTTTTTTTGTGAATAAAGGAAAAATGAGTTGTAAAAGAGCATCCAGCGAAGCCAATCCTCGTGCTGTTATAACTTCTGGTTTTTTTATTTTTTGGTAAACATCCTCAATTCTACAATGATAAACTTTTGCTGGAAGATTAAGTTGAGCAATGACCATTCGTAAAAAAGCTACTTTTTTACCATTACTTTCAACGAGATCAATATGTCCTGCTTTTTTTTGTTTCAGAAAAATAGCAATAACAATTGCGGGAAATCCACCACCTGAACCAAGGTCACACCAATGAAGAAAATTGCTGTGTAAAGGATACATTTGTGCCGAATCTAAAATATGACGTGTCCAGAGAACTGGTATTGTTGTAGAAGATATTAAATTAATATGTTTGTTCCATTGAATTATTAAAGCTTCAAATTGTATTAAATCCTCCATCGTTTCACGTGAAACAGAAGGAATAATATTTAAAAGTGCTTGATATTTTTGTTCTGTAGAAATATCCATTAAACAAATTGAGCCTTTTCACGTCGTTGGCGTTGAATATACGTAATAATAAGCGATAATGCCGCGGGCGTCATACCATCAATTTTTTGAGCATCAGCAATTGAACGCGGGGATATTTCTTGAATTTTTGTTTTTAGTTCATTTGAAAGACCTGAAATTGCCTGAATATCAAGAGAAGAAGGGATTTCTAAACGCTCATCTCGCTGAAGAGCAGCAATATCTTGTGCTTGCTTTTCTAGATAAACTGCATACTGCGCTTCAATTTCTAAAGATTCAACAGTTTTAGAATCAATTGATCGCAATTGTGGCCAAAAATGTGAAAGACGTTCTATCGTCATATGAGGATAAGCAAGAAGATCATAAGCCGAACGCCGAATTCCATCGTGATTTACCTGTAATCCTCGAGAAGATGCTTCATTAGGTGTTAGAAAAAGTCCCTGACATATTGATCGTGCTAAATCAAGACGTTGTTGTTTTTTCTGATAAAAATCCCAACGGTTTTGACCCACAATACCCCATTGTTGTGCCAAAGGTGTTAAACGAGCATCAGCATTATCAGACCGCAGAGACAAACGAAATTCAGCACGTGATGTAAACATTCGATAAGGCTCACAAACCCCACGTGAAATTAAATCATCTATCATAACACCAATATAGGCTGTAGAACGACTTATAAGAATTTCATCTAATCCAGAAACTTTCCGTGCAGCATTTAATCCAGCTAAAAGTCCTTGTGCTGCAGCTTCCTCATATCCTGTTGTACCATTAATTTGCCCTGCTAAAAACAATCCTGGTAAAGAACGCAATTCTAAAGTTTTAGTCAGTTGTTGTGGATTAACAAAGTCATATTCAATAGCATAACCAGGTTGTAAAACCTTAACATTTTCTAGCCCCTCAATTGTTTTCAATAAAGAAATTTGGACATCTTCAGGAAGAGATGTAGAAAGACCGTTTGGATAAATAGTATCATCATTTAATCCTTCTGGTTCTAGAAAAATCTGATGTCCATCACGTTCCCCAAATTTAATAATTTTATCTTCAACTGAAGGACAATAACGTGGTCCTAATCCTTCAATATTTCCAGAATATAAAGCAGACCGATGAATGTTTTCACGAATAATTTTATGTGTTTGCGCATTCGTACGTGTTATTGCACATTCAATTTGTGACTGTTCAATTTTTTCTGTTAAAAGAGAAAAAGGAACTGGATTTTCATCAGCTTGTTGTTTGGGAAGATACTCCCAACGAATCGTTTTTTTACTGAGACGAGCTGGAGTTCCTGTTTTTAACCTCCCAAGATTTATATTATAATTTTTTAAACGTTCAGCAAGTTTAACACTCGACTGTTCTCCTATCCGTCCAGCAGACCATCTCTTATCACCAATATGAATAAGCCCATTTAAAAATGTCCCTGTAGTTAAAACAACAGCACCAGAAAAAAGCTTTCCCTGTTTTTTTAAAATAACACCTGAAACATTATTATCTTTAACAATCAGATCAATGACTTCATCTTCAAGTAGAATGAGATTATCTTGTTCTTTTAAAAAACTTTGAATTGCTTCTTTATAAAGTTGTCTATCAGCTTGTGTACGCGGTCCTCTTACTGCGGGTCCTTTGCGTCGATTAAGTAGTCTAAATTGAATTCCAGCAGCATCTGCTGCTCTCCCCATAAGACCATCCAAAGCGTCTATTTCACGAACCAGATGTCCTTTTCCAAGCCCACCTATAGCAGGATTACAAGACATTGTCCCTATTGCTGATATTTTATGCGTAACGAGTACGGTCCGCGCTCCAACACGTGCTGAAGCCGAAGCAGCTTCACAGCCTGCATGACCACCCCCAACAACAACGACATCATATAATTGCATTTGTTTCATCCTATAGAGAACCTATTCTCAAGTTTCACGTGAAACAAGATGTAAAATACACAATCTTTTATATCTGTCTATGAAATAATAAATGTTTCACGTGAATCATTATTTACCAACACAAAACTCTGAAAAAATAATATCAAGCAAATCTTCAACATCTATATCTCCCGTAATTTTCCCAAGAAAATCACTTGCACGGCGAAGATGTTCTGCACGTAAACTTATATCAAGAGTATGATCATTTATGGAAAGTTCTATCTCTTTAACAGCTTCTTTTAATAACTGAAGTTGCCTTTTACGTGCTGGAACAATATTTCCAATTTCAGCAGCACGACGTAAACAAAATGACTCAATTTCTTTAATAAAATAATCAAAATTCAAACCAGTTATTGTAGAAAACTGTATAGACCAATGATTTTCATTTTTTTTATAAAGGTCAAGTTTATTACCAACACGCCATATTTCAGCCGAAGTTTTTGGTAATTTAACCTCTTTTGGATTTAGCATATCATAAACTAAAATAACTAAATCAGCATCCCTAACATGCTGCTTTGCTACCTCTATTCCTAATTGCTCAATTTTGTTTTCTGTTTCCCTAAAACCAGCAGTATCCGTCACAAAGACCGGTAAACCACCAAAAACAAGTTTCATTTCCAAAGCATCACGAGTCGTTCCCGCTTCTTCTGTCACAATAGCAATAGGTCTTCCAGCCAAACGATTTATAATACTTGATTTTCCAGAATTTGGAGCACCAGCAATAACAATCTTTAATCCATCACGTAAAATACTAGCACGCTCTCCTTCATCAATATGTTTGCGAAGAGAAGCACAAAATTCTTCCATATCTTTCCAAATTTCATCAGATATTGAGTTTGGGATGTCAGCTTCATCAGAAAAATCAAGCTCCGCTTCTATAAAAGCACGTGCTTTTATAAGCTTATGACGCCAATCACGATAAAGTGTTGTTAAATGTCCACTTGTCCCCATAACTGCTAAACGTCGCTGACTTTCCGTTTCTGCATCTATTAAATCAGCAAGACCTTCGGCTTGAACAAGATCTAATTTTCCCTCTATAAATGCACGACGCGAAAACTCACCTGCTTCTGCAATACGACATCCAGTAAATGTGGATAACTCATCGAGAAAACGATTAACAACTGCTTTACCTCCATGTAAATGAAATTCTGCACAATCCTCCCCTGTAAAACTATGAGGAGCAGGAAAAAAAACAGTTAAAGCAGAATCTAGAAAACTACCATCACGAGCAGTAAGATTTCCGTAATGCATGAACCGCGCTTTTGGTAAGTAACCACAAAGCGTTTTAACTACATTTACAACATGGGGACCAGAAAGCCGAATGACTGCAACCCCTGAAGGCAACAATCCACTCGAAACAGCAAAGATTGTATCCACAGGATATATCCCAATCAAAAAAATCCAATACTTCTACGTATTCATTGAATCAAAGAATTCACTATTGTTTTTTGTTTGTTTTAATTTATCAATCAAAAACTCAATTGCATCTGTTACATTCATAGGCGCCAAAATACGACGAAGTACAAAAATTTTATGTAAATCTTGCCGTGCTACTAAAAGCTCTTCTTTACGTGTTCCTGACTTCAATATATCCATAGCTGGGAAAATTCGCTTATCAGCAACTTTACGATCAAGAACAATTTCCGAATTACCAGTACCTTTAAATTCTTCAAAAATAACCTCATCCATACGACTACCAGTATCAATCAAAGCCGTTGCAATAATGGTTAAAGATCCACCTTCTTCAATGTTACGTGCTGCACCAAAAAAACGCTTTGGACGCTGTAGCGCATTTGCATCTACACCACCTGTTAAAACCTTACCTGATGAAGGAACAACCGTATTATACGCACGTCCAAGACGTGTAATAGAATCGAGAAGAATAACGACATCACGCCCATATTCAACAAGACGTTTTGCTTTTTCAATAACCATCTCAGCTACTTGCACATGACGAATTGCTGGTTCATCAAAAGTAGAAGAAACTACTTCTCCTTGTACAGAACGCTGCATATCAGTAACTTCTTCTGGTCGTTCATCTATTAAAAGAACAATAAGATAACATTCAGGATGATTAGTCGTAATAGAATGAGCAATATTCTGTAGTAAAACTGTTTTTCCTGTTCGCGGAGGTGCTACAATTAATCCTCTTTGCCCTTTTCCCAAAGGTGATATTAAATCAATCACCCGTGATGACATATCCTTCTCTGTAGGATCTTGTATTTCCATTTGAAAACGTTCATTAGAATAAAGGGGAGTGAGATTATCAAAATGAATTTTATAACGAATTTTCTCAGGATCTTCAAAATTGATTGTATTAATTTTAAGAAGAGCAAAATAACGTTCTCCCTCTTTTGGACTTCGTATAGGACCTTCAACGGTATCCCCTGTTTTCAAAGAAAAAGATTGAATTTGTGCCGGAGAAAGATAAATATCATCAGGTCCTGGAAGATAATTAGCATCAGCAGACCGCAAAAATCCAAATCCATCTTGTAAAACTTCAACAACGCCCTCGCCAATAATTTCTACATCTTGCAAAGCAAGTTTTTTCAAAATAGCGAACATTAATTCCTGTTTACGCATCAGAGAAGCATTTTCAACTTCCAATGTTTCAGCAAAAGAGACAAGTTCAACGGGATTTTTACTTTTAAGTTCTTGTAGTTTCATTTCTTGCATGAAATATGCTCTTTAGAGTGACGGGAGATTATCCTTAAATTAATTTACGGAAATTTTAGAGAATGGAACATTCTTGTAAGAAAAACACATTATACACTTAATTTTTTTAATCTGCAAGCACCATTTATATGAACTATATTCATATAAAATTAAGTAATTCTATAAAAAAATTGCTTATATAAATTAAAACACTCAAAAATGTGTCATTTCATAAGACATTTTAATAGTATTTAAGGAAAATTATATAATAATATCATTATTCATAGATTAAAGTAAACTTATCTTATAATTCTAAAAAAGGTTGGATTTAACTTGTATCATTAATAAATTATTATTCAAAATTATTTTTATTTTTTCCAGATTTTTTTATATTAATAAATTTTTAAAAGGAAGGATTCTTCTTATTTAAACCTGTGTTTAATGTGGATTACTATTTATACTTTATTTATCCTCTATTTTATCCACAAAAGAAAATGGAAAAAAAAGAAGTAAAACATTATTTTGAAGGTATTATCCTCGTTTTTCTCTCATAAGAGGATTTAAATTATCACAACTGTTCAATTTGTGCATAATAATGGAAAATTTTTCCTAAATTTTAATTTTATAAAAAAACTCGGGGTATATGCACATTTGTTAACAAGGAGTTAAAATTTTTGTGACAAAAGAAAAAAAATCCTTTCATTTACATATGCTTTCTGATGCAACAGGAGAGACATTAATTTCTGTTGGTAGAGCTGTTGCTTCACAATACACAATGAGCCAAGTAATAGAGCATATTTATCCGATGATTCGTAATGAAACACAGTTGGAGAGAGCTCTTAATGAAATACAGCAAGAGCCGGGTATTGTTCTTTACACAATCATTGATAAAAAAATAAAACTCCTTCTTAGGAAAAAATGTGAAAAAATAAAAGTTCCCTGTATTGACATACTGCATCCTGTTCTAGATGCTTTTCAGACATATCTTGGAATGCCGACCAATTTACGTGCGAGTGCGCAACATGATCTCAATGCAGATTATTTTCGCCGTATTGAAGCACTTGATTTTACAATAGAGCATGATGATGGACAGTCTTCCAATGATTTATCGGATGCGGATGTGATACTTGTAGGAATATCGAGAACTTCTAAAACGCCTACAAGTATTTATTTAGCAAATCGTGGAATTAAAACAGCTAACGTTCCTCTTATTCCGAATATTGGTTTACCAGAAGCCCTTTTGGAAGCAAAAAATGCTTTGATTATTGGTTTAATAGCTTCAGCTGAAAGAATTTCACATATTCGTCAAAATCGGGATTTGGGGAATAGTTTTGCCCTTGAAAGTTATACAAACCGTATCAGTATAGCTGAAGAATTGACTTATGCAAAACGTATTTGTGAACGTTTTGGTTGGCCTATTATTGATGTCACAAGACGTTCTATTGAAGAAACGGCTGCAGCTATATTTGAACTTTTATCGCGATTTCGTGAAGGAAAATAAAAGAAGACTCTCATGCTAGCAGATACTTTAATCTTAGCATCCCTTAGTTCCTATCGTGCGCAATTATTGAAAAAAGCAGGTTTAAATTTTTTAATTGAAGGAGCTTCTTTTGATGAAAGAGAAGTAGAAAAAATAGGAAAAACAAAGACTCCTAAAGAACTCAGTTGTTTTCTTGCAAGTGAAAAGGCAAAAAATGTTTCTGATCGCTTTCCTCATGCTTTGGTCATTGGTTGTGATCAAGTACTTGATTTGGAAGGACAGGTTTTTCACAAAGTCACAAGTAGCAAGGAAGCACATCAACGTTTATCTGATCTATCAGGAAAAACCCATGCTCTTCATAGTGCAGTAGCTTTATTTCAGAATGGCCAAGAAATTTGGGTGGAAGCTTTTAGTGCGTATATGTTAGTACGTCCTCTTTCATCAGAATTTATTGAACGTTATTTAGCTCGTGTGGGAACAGCTGTTTTTAACAGCGTGGGAGTTTATCAAATTGAAGGGGAAGGAATCCATCTTTTTGAAAAAATTGATGGAGATTTTTTTACTATTATTGGTTTACCTTTGTTACCTTTATTAGCAAAATTACGTCATTTGGGAATTATTGATGGTTAACTTTACAATAAAACGCGAAAAAATAATTTATCCACGCGCTTTTGTTGTTGGCACTCCTATTCATCATTCAAAGTCGCCAAAAATTCACAATTTTTGGCTTAAACAATATAATTTACAAGGCGAATATCTAGCACAAGAAGTAACATCTGAAAAATTTAGTGATTTTCTTGTATCTATACAAAAGAGGGGTTTTTGTGGGGGTAATGTTACTCTGCCACATAAACAGAAAGCTTTTCATTTAGCTAATTATAAAGATGATGTAGCAACAATGATTGGTGCTGCTAATACACTATGGTATGAAAGGGATAAACTTTGTGCCACAAATACTGATGCTTATGGTTTCAGTGCTAATCTTGATGATTCTATTTCTGATTGGGTTGGGGAGACAGCTCTTGTTTTTGGTGCTGGTGGTGCTGCACGTGCAATCTTATATGCTTTAAAGGAGCGTGGATTTGAACGTATTTTCTTGGCTAATCGTACAAAAAAACGGGCAGATGATTTAGCCGAACATTTTGGAAAACCTGTTAAAGCCCATGATTGGCACTGTTCTAGTGAAATACTTTACCAAGCTGATTTAATTGTCAACACGACTTCTGTGGGGATGACAAATCCACACGAGAATAAAGGTGTTTCTTTTTTTTGCGATTTTCATAAAACAAAAACATCAGCGTTGGTAACAGATATTGTTTATACACCATTGATAACGCCTTTTTTACAACAAGCAAAAGCACATGGTTTAAGGATAGTAGATGGACTTGGTATGCTTTTACATCAAGCTGTCCCTGGTTTTGAACGATGGTTTGGAATAAGACCACAGGTTACAAAGGCGTTACGAGCAGCAATTTTAGAGGACATGGGTGAAGAAAAGGAATGAAAATCATAGGACTTACTGGATCAATTGCTATGGGAAAATCAACAGTTGCTGATTTTTTCAAACAAGCTGGTATTTCTGTTTTTAATGCTGATGAAGCGGTACACAAACTTTACGAGAGTGAACCAACTTTATCACTCATAGCACGTACATTCCCTACTGTTATTGAAAATGGTAAAGTTAATCGCCTAAAGCTTTCTGAAATTTTGATGAACAATAATGAACAATTACAAACATTAGAAAAAATAATTCATCCTTTAGTCAAAAAAAAAGAAAAAGAGTTTATTGATACAGCGCGCCAAAAAGGAGAAAAATTAGTTGTTCTTGATATTCCACTTCTTTTTGAAACGAAGAGTGAAAAACGTGTAGACAGTGTAGTTGTTGTCTCTGCTCCACGAGCAATACAAAAAAAGCGTGTAATGATTCGTCCAAATATGAATAAAAAAAAATTTGCCTTGATCAATGCTAGACAAATGTCTGATGAAAAAAAGCGAGAACGTGCTGATTTTATTATTGATACAGGAAAAAATTTAGAGAATACACGTCAACAAGTTTTTTGCCTGATAAAAAGTTTGCTAAAGAAGTAAAATAATGCGTGAAATTGTTTTTGATACAGAAACAACAGGTTTAGATAAAGAGAAAGATCGCATAATCGAAATCGGTTGTGTAGAGATGATTGATCGTTATCTTACAGGACACCGATTCCATGTTTATTTGAATCCGCAAGGCGTTATTATTCCTGATGAAGTTGTAGCAATTCATGGATTGACCAATGAACGATTAAAGAATGAAAAAATCTTTAGTGATATTGCTGATGAGTTTTTGGAATTTATTAATGGCGCAACAATGATTGCGCATAATGCGAGTTTTGATATTGGCTTTCTTAATGCAGAATTAGAACGAGTGAATAAACCACTTATCAGCGTTGATAACATTCTTGATACATTGGCTATGGCGCGGCGTAAATTTCCCATGGGCCCTAATTCTCTTGATGTTTTGTGCAAACGCTTTGGAATTGATAATAGCCATCGTGTTCTTCACGGTGCTTTGCTTGATGCGGAGATTCTTGCCGATGTTTATATTGAACTCATTGGTGGAAAGCAGGGCGTATTGGGTTTTGATAACAGGGAGAGCATTGATGAGGATACTCAAAATGACAAAGATGCCCTCTACGCAGTTAAATTTCGCCCACAGCCTTTACCTTCAAGACTAAGTGCACAAGAAAGAAGTATGCATGCTGATTTTATCAATAAAATGGGTAAAAAAGCTCTGTGGAATGACTTTGAAGTTCCTGAATAACTCGACCATCTTTTTCCTGAAAAAGTTATTTGAAAGCCTAGGAAGAACAGAGCCTCTAGAAGTGTGTTCCTCAAAAAAATACGGTCGTTGTGGGGAGGGGAACACCACAACGACCCTGTCGCTACATAGTACCTCAGCTATCATAGGAGGAGCAAAATGAAAGCTATTATATCCTGTAACAGCAAAGAAAAGCTCTAGGTACTAAACATAAGCCGTAACGACTTCATGCTTTATGAAAAGAAAAAATGGCTTTTTAGAGGCAGATTGATAAATTTTAAAAATGAGAGTGAAAAAAATATATAAAAGTGAATGTTTTTTTTGAAATGGAGAAATGAAATTGTCATGAAAGCAACAGATCATCTTTTTTTGGTTGATGGATCGGGTTATATTTTTCGTGCTTACTACGCTTTGCCACCTTTAAAGCGTAAAAAGGATGGGCTTCCTGTGGGAGCTGTAGCTGGTTTTTGTAATATGCTGTGGAAATTGCTCTGTGATGCCCGTAATACAGCTACCGGCGTTGTTCCAACGCATTTTGCTGTTATTTTTGACTATTCATCCGATACATTTCGGAAACAAATTTATCCACAATATAAAGCTAATCGAGAGACACCTCCTGAAGATCTTATTCCTCAATTTACTCTAATACGCCAAGCAACAAGGGCTTTTAATTTGCCTTGTATCGAAAAGGAAGGATTTGAAGCGGATGATTTAATTGCTACCTATGCAACACTGGCAACAAAGATTGGGGCAAAAACAACGATTATCTCTTCTGATAAAGATCTTATGCAATTAGTAAATACGCATGTATCTTTATATGATGGAATGAAAGATAAGCATATCGGTATTTCTGAGGTTATAGAGAAATGGGGTGTAGTTCCTGAAAAAATGGTCGATTTGCAGGCTTTGATTGGAGATCCGACAGATAATGTTCCAGGAATTCCGGGCATTGGTCCCAAAATTGCAGCCCAATTGTTAGATCAATTTGATTCTCTTGATTTTTTGTTACAGCGAGTGACAGAAGTTAAACAAACAAAACGACGTGAAAATATTCAAATTTATAGTGAACAAGCAAAAATTTCTCGCGAACTCGTTCGGCTTAAAACAGATGTACCTGTAGATAATAATTTAGATGATTTTGTTTTAGAATCACAAGATGGTCCACGCTTAATCGCTTTTCTTAAAGCGATGGAATTTACGACATTAACACGTCGTGTAGCAGCGACAACAGAATGTGACGCAGCAATTATTGATGCACTCGATATAAATGTTGAGTGGGAAAAACCCGCCCATGGGCGTGATTTTTATGTTAAAAAAGTTGAGGGAGCATCTTTTCATGATTTTTCTGAAAATTCTCCACAATGTTTAGCACAAAAACGTAAAGATCAAGCTCTTACCCAAAAAATTACAAGAGATACCTATACGACTATTCTTGATGAAGAAATCTTGAAAAAATGGTTGTCAAAAATACAAGAGCAAGGCTTCTTTGCTTTTGATACTGAAACCACTTCTCTTGATCCACTGCAAGCAAAGCTTGTTGGTTTTTCATTGGCATTACAGCCTGGAGAAGCTGCTTATGTACCCCTTGAACATATTGAAGGAGGAGATAATCTTTTAGGCGGTGGGCGCATTGTCAAGCAGATTGAGGTACAAAAAGCTTTGGCACTTTTAAAGCCGATATTAGAAGACCAGTCGGTGTTAAAAATTGGTCAGAATATAAAATATGATTGGTTGGTGATGAAGCAATACGGCATTGTGATACGCTCTTTTGATGACACCATGCTTTTATCATATGTTTTAGATACAGGAACACTAACACATAATATGGACGATTTATCTGAGCGTTGGCTTGGACATAAACCGATTGCTTACAAAGATCTAACGTATAACGGAAAAAAGATAACTTCTTTTGCGCAAGTGGATTTAAAACAGGCAACTCTTTATGCAGCAGAGGATGCTGATGTAACACTGCGTTTGTGGCAAGTTTTAAAACCGCAACTTGTAGCGCAAGGGATGACAAAAATTTATGAACGTCTTGATCGACCACTGGTAGAAGTTCTTGCAAGAATGGAAGAACGCGGAATTCTTGTTGATCGACAGATTTTATTGCGTCTTTCAGGAGAATTAGCGCAGGCTGCTTTTCTTCTAGAAGAGGAAATTTATCAGTTGGCTGATGAAAAGTTTAATCTTTCCTCGCCAAAGCAATTGGGTGATATCCTTTTTGGCAAAATGGGATTACCTGGAGGTGCTAAAACCAAGGGTGGACAGTGGTCAACCTCTGCGCAGACCTTAGAGGAGTTAGCTGCTGAAGGTCATATTTTACCTCGTAAAATTATTGATTGGCGTCAACTTGCAAAGCTAAAATCCACTTATGCAGATGCTCTACCTTCTTACATTTTACCAAAAACAGGGCGTGTTCATACCAATTATTCTTTGGCAACAACATCAACGGGGCGGTTGTCATCATCAGATCCCAATTTACAAAATATTCCAGTGCGGACTGCTGAAGGGCGTAAAATACGCACGGCTTTCATCGCTCCAAAAGGACATGTGCTACTATCGGCTGATTATAGCCAGATTGAATTGCGCATTCTTGCACATATTGCCGACATTACGGCGTTAAAGAAAGCTTTTTCCCAAGGTCAGGATATTCACGCTATAACGGCATCGCAAATGTTTGAGGTTCCTATAGAGGGAATGCACTCAGATATACGACGACGTGCAAAAGCGATTAATTTTGGCATTATTTATGGCATTTCAGCCTTTGGATTAGCCAATCAATTGGGTCTTTCACGGCAGGAAGCTGGGCGTTATATTCAACTTTATTTTGAAAGATTTCCGGGAATTAAAGACTATATGGAGACGACTAAAACATTTGTACGCCAAAATGGTTATGTAGAGACCATTTTTGGACGCCGTATCCATTATCCGGAAATAAAAGCAGCTAATCTACAAGTTCGTTCTTTTAATGAACGTGCTGCTATCAATGCACCGATTCAAGGATCAGCAGCGGATATTATTCGTCGTGCCATGATTCAAATGGGAGAAGCTTTGGAAAAAGAAAAACTATCGGCAAAGATGCTGCTACAAGTGCATGATGAACTCATTTTTGAGGTACCAGAAGACGAAAGTGAAAAAACCATGGCTGTTGTTAAAAAGGTTATGGAAAATGCTACAATGCCGGTTTTTTCTTTGTCTGTACCACTTGAAGTAAAAGTAATGGTTGCTCAAAATTGGGATGAGGCACATTAGCCTTTTTCGCTTATTTTGTTTTTAAGAATGGTCATTGCATTGGCAAGGTCAAGATAAGCTTTGATAGGCAAATGATCTGAAGCAATACGTGCAAGTGGTGAATGATGGTTTTCAATATTTGTCAGCAATTGATGGGGAAAAGCAAGAATTCTATCAAGAGCCAAAAAGGGAAAGCGAGAAGGAAAGCTTGGTACAGTTCCAAGTGTGCTATCAAAATAGGGAGAGAAATGATTTAAAGAAGAGCCTTTT
Source organism: Bartonella taylorii (assembly GCF_023920105.1). Lineage (NCBI taxonomy): Bacteria > Pseudomonadati > Pseudomonadota > Alphaproteobacteria > Hyphomicrobiales > Bartonellaceae > Bartonella > Bartonella taylorii. Next base: position 1,720,244 of record NZ_CP083693.1, on the reverse strand, counting down.
CCCATCCGCCATTCATTAAAATCCCCAACGAGGAGTGTAGGCATAAGGGGGCGTTTTTGCAGAAGTGCAAGGAGCGTTTTTGTTTGTTGATTACGAGAATGGCGTAATAAGCCAAAATGAGCGGCAATAATACGTATAAGGCCTACTTCCATTTCAAACTCTACAATCACAGCACCACGTGGTTCAATACCAGGAAGAGTGACTTGTAAGATATCGCGTACATGTCCTTTTCGCAAAAAAAGAGCGTTACCATGCCAGCCATGCCCTTGAGGTGACATGGTATTCAGGGGCACTGGAATCAGACCTGTTTCGGCCTTTAATAGTTGAAGATCAATCAAGCCAATGCGTTCACCAAAACGTTTGTCTGCTTCTTGAAGGGCAAGAATATCAACGCGTAATTCAGCAATAACACGTACAATACGCGCAGGATTAAAAATTTTATCAACACCTACGCATTTATGAACATTATAGGAAGCAACAGTAAGATCATAGTTATTGTTCTGATTGATTATCTCTGATCGATGACGAGAATAGCTGCGAATTGTATGTAAAAGGGAACTACGAAGCTTTTGCTGGATAAATGCGGTAAACTGAGGAAATTTTTGTTTATAAGGTGTCTTTGTCATTTTATGAAGTGTGTTGTACTAAGAGGTAAAGTGTAAGCATTTTTGCTAAAAACAAAAGAACCTTGTTTCTTTTTAGAAACAAGGTTCTTTAATTGAGCTATAACTTTGATTTTGCAATCAATCACGGTTTGAGCCAAGAAATTGTAGCAAAAAGACAAACATATTGATGAAATCAAGATAAAGATTCAGTGCACCCATAATAATCTTACGACCTTTCGTGTCACTTTCATCTCCTTCGTAATACATCAATTTAATGCTCTGTGTGTCGTAAGCTGTTAAACCAGCAAAAATCAACACGCCAATCACGGAGATAGCAAATTGCAAGGCACTTGATCCAAGAAAGATATTCACAATCATAGAAAAAAACAAACCTATCAAACCCATAAAAAGGAATGAACTCATGGCCGTAAGGTCACGCTTTGTTGTATAACCATAAAGTGAAAGAGAGCCAAAAGCAGCAGCGGTAATGACAAATGTTTGCACAATACTTTCTGTTGTATAGCGCAAAATGATTGAGGACAGTGAAAGCCCAACGAGAGCGGCATAACCAAAAAAGAGACTGCGGGCTGCACTTGTACTCAACGTGTTGATTTTGAAACTGAGGAATAATACTGCCACAAGTGGTGCAAACATAAAAATATAAGAGAGTGGCGATGTATAAAATGTTACTCCAAACGAGGTTAAGTAAACACTGCTATTGATTTGAGCGGCTGCCTGGCTCATATCTGTTGTCGTTGCTAATGATGCAATTGCGTAAGCAGCAGCGGCTGTAATAAGCAAACCAATGGCCATTGTATTATAGACGCCCAGCATATAGCTGCGCAATCCTTGATCAATTGATGTATCGGCACGGGAAACAGACGCCGAACGTAAATTTTTGAAATCAGCCATAATATAAAGTCCTTTAGCATATGTTCCGCCAGATATTGGAGTTGAAAAGAATCGCTGTCGTCACGAAAAGGAGTCTTGTACAAGCCTCTTAATCTTAGCATATACAACCAACTCCAGGCGCCGCTGGCGGAATCCAGCATACCTCCCCTTATTATGGAGATTTATTTTAAAATTACAAGAGACTTGTCTAGGAAAGAAACCTTACAAATTGGTAAGGAAAAGTCTTTTTTGTAATATAAAACCACTAAGTCTCTTTTGTAATATTTTGTGTGAAAGAAATGGTTAAGATATGAGATTTTTATTTCTCACATGAGTGATATAACGTAAAATCCATTGGGCAAGACCACCTTTACCTTTATAAAGGTAAAATGAGGATACGATCATTCTATTTGTCAAATCTCCCAATTTTGTATTTGTTCTTGCACGATTTACCAAAGGCATATTGAGTCTTTTAAAAACAGCATTTCCAAGACATATAACAATTCATTTATTGACTTGTTATTGAACGGTTTTTTCTAATTCAGAATAAAGAAATAAAGCTGTGCACATCTTATAAATATGTTGTATAAAATATAACTATTTTGAGCCGATGAATAGGCTCTTATTTGGAAAATGTATGATTGGAAGGACGTTTTGCTTTTATCCAGATACGCAATTCTTCAATAAGGATAGCAATGACACCAAGTGTGATAAAACTATCTGCAAGATTGAAAATAGCAAAATAAAAAATATCATCGATATGAAAGAGTATATAATCAGTAACATGGTGGAAACGGATACGATCAATAAGATTTCCTATAGCTCCGCCAATAATAAGGGTAAGACCAAAGCGCGTTAAAGACTTATTATATTCAATATTTTTCCAGAGCCATAAAAGAAAAACAATAATAACGAATGTAATGGCGATAAGTCCCCAGTGAGAAAAGGAAGAAAAAAACGAAAATGCAATACCAGAATTACGCACATGATAGAGGGAAAGAAAAGGAAGAAGTGGTTGTGCTGTTCCTAAAGGCATATTGTGCATAACCCAGTATTTGATTGCTTGATCAAACCCTATTGTAAGTGCCAAGCCAAGGAGAAAAAAAGGAAGTGATTTACGTATCATATTCTAGCCTCACATGCTCCAGTGTTAAATAAGGGCGGCGGATTTCATAAAGCATAATAGCTGTTGCTATCGCTAGATTAAGCGAATCAGCGCGTCCACTTTGTGGAATGCGCGCGAGTTTATCACAACGATTCGCAAGGCTATCTGGTAAACCCTGTTTTTCATTTCCCATTAAAAGTATAATAGGGCCGCCTTTGAAATCAATTGTACGGTAATCGGTAGACCCTTTGAGATGCGTGCCAATAATCATGCCTTTAAAGTGAGCAGACCAGTTTAGAAAGGCGCTTTCACCAAAACGATAAAGTGGAATGGAAAAAATTGATCCCATTGTTGCACGTACTGTTTCGGGTGAGAAGGGATCTGTTGTTTCGCCAATCAAAATAACACCTTTAGCTCCTACGGCATCGGCAGTGCGAATAATGGTGCCAAGATTTCCAGGGTCACGCACTCGATCAAGCGCGACATAAACGTCATTGACCTGTCCTTTTATCATTTCAAGTGGTTGCCACTGTTGTTTGAAGATACCAATAACTGTTTGTGGATTATCGCGACGGGTAATGGATTCCATCACTTTTTGTGAGGCTTTAATGACAAAACCGCCATTTGCCACAGTGCGCGCAGCGGTGTTTTCGATAGCAGTGTTCTCCATTTTGCTTTTAGAAAAAATGAGTGTTTGTATTGTCCAGCCGAGATTGAGAGCATCAATCACCAATTTCAGTCCTTCTGCCATGAAAAGACCTTCTCGATTACGGTTTTTCTTCTGGCTAAGTGCTCGAAGGTCCTTGATGATAGGATTGCTAAGGGAGCTTATTTCTTTAACTTTACCGATTTTTGGTATACACATATTCAGGCAATCCAACGGCTAAAAAGAGAAGTGGAAAGGGCGCGTCCCGCGGATTCTTCACGCAAGATTAGTTCTCCTGATTCAACCGTACCACCAAAATTTATGAATTCATCACGCATTAAAGTGTGAAGTGCATAGAAGGAAGCACGAATAGAATAAGCGGTAAGTACGATAGAAAGAGGTTTATCGGAGAGAAGTTTACGACAGTTTGTGATCATAGCTGGTAAATGATCAAACAGTTGCCAAATTTCGCCATGGGGTCCACGCCCGTAGGCAGGAGGGTCGAGAAGAATCATATCATAGTTTTTTTTCCGACGCAGTTCGCGTTCGACAAATTTTACGGCATCATCGCAGATCCAGCGAATAGAGCTATCTGATAATCCTGCTCTTTCTTGATTAGCTTTTGCCCAAGCGATAGCTTTTTTAGATGCATCAACATGTGTAACATTTGCGCCAGCACGTGCTCCAATCAGAGAGGCAATACCTGTGTAGCCAAAAAGATTGAGCAGCTTGATTGGACGTGTTGTTTTTACAATTTGTTCTTCCATAAAACGCCAATGGGCATCTTGTTCAGGAAAGACTCCCACATGACGAAAGGAAGTAAAACGACCCAGAAAGGACAGTCCATTCCAAGACAGTGGCCAAGTTTCACCAAGCGGTTTTTTAGGAAAATGCCAGCGACCAACTCCTTCTTCATCTCGATTGCCTGTGAAAATAGCATCAACATCAGCCCATTGCTCTTGTGATAAAACGGGTTTCCATAGTGCTTGACCTTCAGGACGAATAATGCGGTAAGCTCCATAACGCTCTAATTTTTGCCCATTGCCAGAGTCAATGAGAGCATAATTTGCACTCATACCTGTTTCTAAAATAAGAGGTAACTTTTCCTGCGGATATCTATCATTATGGTTAGGTTTAAAGCATTGTGCAGGCATGTGTGGTATCACGATACAAGTATTTTTAAAATTTATGTTACAAAGCTATTGAATTTCTCGTAAGAGTGCAAAGAGGCTAGGATCAATTAAAACATGTATAGAAAAAAAGAAAAAGAATATTTTTACTCTGTATTAAACACTATAAGGAAGAGATTTTACTAAAATACCCTTATATTATATCCGTGACCGACATTTTTAATTTTTCGAGCTCAGCTTTACTTTTTCTGAGAGCTTTTTTGCATTTATGATATGCAAACCAATTTATTAAGACCCCTAATAAAATACCAAGACCGAAAAAAACAAAGAACCATATAAAAAAAGGAGCGTGATAAGTAAAATTCCCAGAGCTGATCTGAAAAGGATCAAGGGTTAATGTAACCATTTGACGATTAGCTACAATAACAGCAAGCAAAAATGCTGTGAGAATCACTACAATAATTGCTAAAAGGATACGTTTGATTGCCATAAGTTTACTCATTGGTTAAGACGATCACGCAAATCCTTGCCAGTTTTGAAAAAAGGAATCCATTTTTCTTCAACGACAACAGCTTCACCTGTTCGGGGGTTACGGCCGTTACGGCCTGAGCGGCTTTTGACTGAGAAAGCTCCAAATCCGCGAAGTTCAACACGATTGCCATTCGCAAGTGCTGTCGCAATTTCCTCAAAAATAGCATTCACAATATTTTCCACATCACGCTGAAAGAGATGCGGGTTCTGACGGGCAATAATTTGCACAAGCTCTGATTTAACCAAAATAGCCTCACTTTCACACAAAAAGATTTTCTATAATTGTGCATTCCATGTATGCACATTACAATATATAAATGGTTGAAAGCAAAATAAAACCAAGAAAAAACAAATTGCAAGAAACAAAATTTTAAAATACACCTTATAGGGGGTATACAAATTGAAAAACGCGGAACATTTAAGAGATTAGGAGAGTATGTCCATACACAATCATTATGAAGGCTTTTCAACGCAATCATCTCTTGGTGATGTTTTTAAAAAAGCATCTCGTCATTCGCGTCGCATTAGCATATTAAAGTTTTTTTTACCTCTCTTAGCACTGGTGGCAGTGCTCGTTTTTTGCTGGTTTACATTTTCCTTTACTCCCGTTGCTTCTGACCCTGTAACTTTGAATAGCGAAGAGGAAGGGGTAATGAAATTAACAATGCGCAATCCAAAATTAGAAGGTTACACGCGCTCTCATGAACCTTATTGGCTTAAAGCAGAAGAGGCATTTCAAGATCGTACACGTTCTGGAGTAATTGGGTTGCAAAACATTACGGCCGAGGTATCTGTGGGCAAACAAAAGCGCGTTTTTCTCGATGCGCAAGGGGGATCTTACGATAATATTAATGGTTATTTACAATTGGATAAGCCATTCACCATTACAACAAATGACGGAATGATTGCACAGTTTATAGCAGCAGATATTAATTTATCAGAGGGGCAATTAAATACAAAACAACCCGTCAATATTCAGCGCGCAGGTTTACATCTTGCAGCAAATGCTTTGCAAATTCGAGAAAAAGGACAAAATATATACTTTCATGGTGGTGTACATTTAGTGTTTGATAAACAATGAGAGAGTATCGATACGAATCTTAAGTGATCTTTATGAAAAAGAAGTATGTGTATATATGAACAGAAGAATATGAGAGTGATGAGATGAAGCTGAGGGATTCATACAAAAAATGGATGGGTGTAACTTTGGCTTTGAGCATGGGCATATTAGGGTTTGGAACAGTTTTGGGATATGCTGAAGGTGCCCATTTTGGGATTAATTTATCAAATGACAAAGAACCGTTAGAACTCTATGCAAATTCTTTAGAAATACGTGATAAAGAGGGGATAGCGCTTTTTAATGGTGATGTTTCGGTGGTTCAAGGCGAACGTCTTTTGCGAACAGCAAAATTAATTGTTTACTACGATAAAGCGCATAAAGTCGCTGATAAGAACCAAGTAGATACGAAGGCATCATCACCTGCTTGGTTTGGCTCGACAAGTATTAAGAAAATGGAAGCTTTAGGAAAAGTTTATATAAAAATTGCTACACAAATCGCTACTGGTGATAAAGGTGTTTTTGATGGAAAGTCGAAAATAATGAGTTTGACAGGGAAGAATGTTGTGTTAACTGACGGTGATAATGTAGCAAAGGGGTGCAAATTAACGGCAGATATGAAAAGCGGAAAGGCTTTTCTAGAAGGATGTGAGACATCTGAGAAAAAGGGCCGTGTTTCTATCATTTTTAAACAAAGTCAACAGAATGGCCATTAAGATTTCATGTTTGGAATCAAAAGAAAAAAACAGACGGACAAACATGATCTTGCAGGTGAAGCTTTAAAAAAGCGCTTAAAGGGGACTTTAATTGCCAGTCATTTGATTAAAGTTTACCGTGGAAGACAGGCTGTTAATGGTGTTTCTTTTGGCATTCGTACTGGAGAGGCTGTTGGCATTTTAGGTCCCAATGGTGCGGGGAAAACAACCTGTTTTTATATGGTTACGGGACTCATTAAATCTGATGGAGGGTCCATTAAAATTGATGGCTTTGATATCACGCATCTTCCGATGTATCGACGTGCTCGTTTGGGTATTGGGTATCTTCCGCAGGAAGCTTCTATTTTTCGTGGTCTTTCAGTAGAAAATAACATTAAAGCTGTTTTAGAGGTAGTTGAAAAAGATCACCTTAAACGACGTGAAGAGTTAGAGAATCTTTTGCATGAGTTTAAAATTGATCATTTACGCAAAATGCCTGCTCTTTCTTTATCAGGGGGAGAGCGTCGGCGACTTGAAATCGCGCGCGCTTTAGCTTCTCGCCCAAATTTTATGTTACTTGATGAACCATTTGCAGGAATTGATCCTATCGCCATTTTTGATATTCAGCAGCTTATTCGTCATTTAACACGACGTGGAATTGGTGTTTTGATAACGGATCATAATGTGCGCGAAACATTGGGACTTGTCGACCGCGCTTATATCATTCATGCGGGACAAGTGTTAGTGCACGGCTGTCCTAATGATATTATTAACAATGTTGATGTACGCAGAATTTATTTAGGAAATCAATTTTCTCTCTGATTTTACAGCTTTTATGCGTTTTCATTTAAGCTTAAACGGATCAACGTGATGAGTATAAGTGCTATTCTCACATGTTCAAGAAATCAAAAAAAATTGTTACTCATTTCGTCATAACAGATTTATTTGTAAATGATAATTTAGTATTTTGCTTGTTGAATGAAAGATACGAATACAGTAAGGATTTTTTATCTCGAACCTTCTTATGATGAATCAGTTAAAAACCGTTTAAGAAAGGATTAAAAATACCTCTCATGAACCGTTTCAATGCAAAAATAGTTAACAATATTGGGAACTGGCAATTAGTATGATAATGGTGCCAGTATATGAAACTGTGATGTTATTGTTAAGAGCTGCAAATAAAATAAGGGGATACAGTTGTTGGAGGACAAAATGGAGAATAGGTGTTTTTAGTTTGATTACGCAATAAAACTTTCTCTAACGATTGTATTTATCGCGTTATTGCTGAGAAGTTCCTTATTTATGCCAAAACTTCTTTTATGACTATAATATTAAACTGAGTTTTTTCTGGGTTATGAAAAAGGAACTCATCAAAGTATAATGATTCTATTATGTTATCGGTTTAGTTTGCTTTTGTTTGTATCATGGAAAAGATATCACTGGATTAACCTGATAATGAATGATAAACGAGGCTGTAAATAAATGCGCATGTTGTTGGAAGTTACGTAGATATTAATAATGCTTTTCACTGTTGAATTAAACAATATATCGAGGATGCTGTTTTAGATATTTTGATGGTAACGCCATGGGTTATATATATTATGGTTGTCAAATAGGATTTGTGGTATTTCGGTGGTTTGCATTGCACATTTAAAAGCAGGAGCACGACTGCGGATATCAGATAAAATCTGTGAATCTCTTTAAAATAACTATTGAACGATTTAAAGCCTTTGGATTGTCGTTGTCGGGCAATACTCAAGCTACACAGTATATTGTCGAGGTAAAGCACTATTTTGTCTTGATATGCTTCTCATTTTATAGGAGCTAATTTTAAAAAGGAAGGGAAAGGTTTGGTAAAGAATTGTACACCAACTTTTGTAACGGAAAGGTCATTAAATTTATGAATGATGATCTTTGCTCCTATTGTAGGGAATTTAATTTTATGAACAACCTTATTTCCTTGTTTTCTCGTGCTGTTAATGAGGATCTGAGTACTATTTATTGTTGCGCTGAGAGTGATATGTGATGAATTGAACTATCACCCATTATAAATTGAAAAGTAAAGTCACATGCGATGATGCAAAAAAATGAAAGAACTTTAGGTATCTGGACTGTTTACAGATTTATTGGTGAGCATTTGAGCGTGTAAAAGGAAAATTAAAGTATGAATTTGAGTGAGTTAATTGCACCGGAAGCAATTATTCCGGTCCTTAAAGCAAATTCGAAGAAACAAGTTCTGCAAATTTTAGCCGAAAAAGCTGCTGAGCTGACAGGTCTTAGTGAACATGTAATTTTTGATATTGTTTTGCAACGTGAAAAATTAGGTTCAACGGGGTTGGGTGGTGGTATTGCGATTCCTCATGGAAAACTGCTTGGTATTAACCGTATCATTGGTATATTTGCACGCCTTGAAAGCCCCGTTGATTTTGAAGCTCTCGATGACGAACCTATTGATCTTGTTTTTCTCCTTTTAGCTCCTGAGAACGCAGGTGCAGACCACTTAAAAGCTTTGTCGCAGATTGCGCGTGTTTTGCGTCATGCTGATGTTGTTCAAAAATTGCGCAACACTTATGACGCCAGCGCGCTTTATGCTTTATTGATTCAGAACTCAGAATCAAATGCCGCTTGAAAGACAATAGGGTGTGTTGCGAATAGTTTATAACAAAGAGAATTGGAAAATGGCATAATTTGCGCTTAAAAAGCCAAGAATCACTAATGGTATCATATGATGTTGAAGAAATTATTATTAAGGAACTTCTCATCTTAAAAAACAGAAGAAGACAGAAAAAAACACAGACTTTTGTTATTTTTCATGTATACAGCTCTTAATTATCACGCTTTTAGGTCTATTTAATTAGTGAGGGGCATCACGGATTAGTCTTTTTTCTTAATCAGTGTGGTTTGAATATTTTTTAATAATGTTGGTATTTAGGTGTTAAAGTAAGATAAGGGTTATCATTTCTTTATATAAGATGGTGAAGGAGGCCAACTGTTTAAGGGCAGATTTGTTTTAAGTATCAGCTGCTGCATAGAGTCGATACTGAAAAAACAATTTTGTACGGTAATAATGAAAATGAGAGTTTTTGGGTTGAGCAAGAGGATTTTTTATGCATGTACAAGCTTGTTCAATCACGGTTTAATTGATTAAGGGATTGTTTAAAAAACTATTAAGATGACGGGTTTAGGAACAGCTATGAAAAGAAATACATCAAAACAATATGGTTAGACGGATGTAGGTTGTTGAAAACATTTCAGAAATTGGCAATTGAAAATGGTAGAATGTATAGTAAGGATAAATAGTATAAAAGCAGGCAAAATTACATAGAGTGGTTAAGGCTATACATTCTATGTTGTATAGTAAATATTCTGATAATATTTGATAATTTTTTGCAAAAAGACTTTAAGATTGTGAAAAGGTGGTATCAAGACGATATTGAATACGTTTTATGGACACACTATAAGTAGGGGGGTATTTTGCAATTTTTATTAACCAAATGCATTGAGTGTGTTAATTTTATGAGTGATATTCGGCAAGCTGTATATTGTTTTCTTAGTCTAGTTATTGAATAAAGAGTTCATGTTTGAGTAACAACTGAAGGGTCACAATTGAATGTAAATAAATCTGCTCTTAAATTATTGCAAAAATATTTTGCCAATTGATGGAGTGTGATAGCTATATTAAGGCGTCGACGAGCTTTTGTTGAGCTTTTTCAATGAAGAAATTTTGTGAGAGACTAAAGAAGTGAGTTAAATGAAGATGTTTGAAAAGACTTTTATTGCTGCATCTATAATGGTTCTGGTGACGGCTGGAGCGGTATGTGCGCAAGCGCCAAGCCGTCTAAACCAATTTGAGGCTTGGGGAGCTTATTCTTATAAATCGCCAAAAAATACAATTTGCTACGTATTGTCAGTTCCCTTAGAGACACTTCCAACGACGGTTAATCATGGCGATAATTTCTTTTTGGTAACCAAGCGCTCGAATTCGCCTGTCTCATTTGAACCACAGTTCATGGCTGGTTATACTCTTAAAGAAGGGTCAAAAGTTATTGTGACCATTGGAGAGAAGAATTTTGATTTTTTTACAAAGGATTCCTCCGCTTGGTTGGCATCACCAGAATCAGAAAAACAACTTGTTTCTGCTATGCGTGCTGGAAGAAATATGACAGTGAAAGCGATCTCGAAACGGGGAACCCATACTACTTACACTTATTCCTTAAAAGGGGTCACCGCTGCATTAAATGCGGTCCAGAAATGCCATTAAGGTCTCTGTAACTCTAAAAGTGTAATATAAATTGGAAAACAATGGCCGTTTCATATGACCTTAGACCAGTTGGTTCATGTCTAGCACGAGACACAGACAATGTTGTCGTGAAGGAAAATTCTAAGCTCTCCCTAATTGGCTTATCGCAAGATGAAATGATGCAGGCCTTAAAGACTGTCGGTGTGCCAGAACGTCAAATACGTATGCGTGTACGCCAAATATGGCATTGGCTTTATGTGCGTGGCGTTTCAAATTTTAATGAAATGCTGAATATTTCTAAACCAATGCAAGAAATGCTTAAAAGTCATTTTTCTATTGCGCGTCCGGAAATTGTTGGAGAACAAATATCAAAAGATGGTACGCGTAAATGGCTCTTGCGTTTTCCAGCACGTGGTGCTGGAAGGCCTGTTGAAATTGAAACAGTTTACATTCCTGAAGAAGGGCGCGGTACTTTGTGTCTTTCATCTCAGGTAGGGTGTACGCTAACCTGTTCTTTTTGCCATACGGGAACGCAAGTTCTTGTTCGTAATTTAACAGCGGAAGAGATTTTGGCACAGTTATTGATTGCGCGCGATTGTTTAGGGGATTTTCCTGATAAGAATACTCCTGATGGAGCAATTGTTCCAGTTGAAGGACGCAAAATCACCAATATTGTTATGATGGGAATGGGAGAACCACTTTATAATTTTGAAGCAGTTAAAAAAGCTTTATTGATTGCTTCCGATGGAGATGGGCTTTCTTTATCAAAACGTCGGATTACGCTTTCAACCAGTGGGGTCGTTCCTGGAATTATCCGAACCGGAGAGGAAATTGGTGTCATGTTGGCGATTTCACTCCACGCAGTACATGATACGCTAAGGGATATGCTTGTTCCAATCAATAAAAAGTATCCACTTGCTTTGTTAATGAATGCTTGCCGTAATTATCCTGGTCTTTCCAATGCAAAGCGAATTACATTTGAATATGTTATGCTGAAAGACATAAATGATAGTTTGGAGGATGCTAAGCAATTGATTCAATTACTGAAAGGGATTCCTGCAAAGATCAACTTGATTCCCTTTAATCCGTGGCCAGGGAGTAATTATCAATGTTCTGATTGGGAACAAATCGAGCGTTTTGCTGATGTAATTAATAAAGCAGGCTATGCTTCACCTATTCGAATACCGCGTGGGCGCGATATTTTGGCTGCATGTGGTCAGCTTAAATCGGTTTCAGAGCGTTTACGAAAATCTGAGCGTTTACAATTTGAAAATGCTGTTTCCAGTAAATGACTCAATTTTCAGCTATAAGGAGATGGAGGGCAAAGCTGGTAAAAGTACCAGCAATAAGCCAGTTAAGAAAACGCATATAAAGAGGATTTTGTTTGAGGCTTTTCAAAAGTTTGTGCGCCATAAAAACCGCGGAAATTGTAATAGGGAGAGAAATAGGGATATAAGAAAGTCCTAAAATGAGTAATTTTTGTGTTGCCATAGGATCTTTAGCATTGATAAATTGCGGTAAAAAAGTCACATTAAAGAGAATAATTTTAGGATTTAAAAGATTAATTCCAATACCAGCAAGATAGTTGCGTTTAGAGCTTTGGTATTTAGATGGTACTGGTTCAACAGAAAATGTTAAGTGTTTACGTAATGCTTGAATAGCAAACCATAAGAGGTAAAAAGCGCCAGCAATTTTAAGAAGAACAAAAGCGTGTGGTGAAGCAAAAATAAGAGCTGATAAACCAAGTGCTACAGCGGTAACTTGAATGGCAAAGCCTGTTGCACTTCCTAAAGCGCACATAATTCCAGCTTTTTTGTTTTGTGTGATGGTTCGTCCTATAGAAAGCATCATATCAGGTCCTGGAATAAGTGCTAAAATCAACGATGCCGCAGAAAACTGTATTAAAATAGACCACTCAGGAAGAAATGACATATAAACCTCTTCATTATTGTGTAAAGAGGTTCAAATAATTTACACCTCTTACAAAAAATGCTTCTTTACACTTTCTTGTTTTTTTTTGCATCTTTTAAATGCTGCTCAAAAGGAGTTTATTTTCATTCTTTGCATAATTCTAAATTCAAAGAAAACAAACACAGTAGAGTTCTAAAATGAAAAAATGGCAAAATGTTAAAAAAGTTGTTTTGGCTTATTCAGGGGGACTGGATACGTCAATTATTCTTAAATGGTTGCAAAGTGAATTAGGTGTTGAAGTTGTAACCTTTACAGCCGATTTGGGGCAGGGCGAAGAGTTAGCGCTTGCCCGTCGTAAAGCTGAAATGCTTGGTGTTAAAGAAATCTATATTGAAGATTTGCGTGAAGAATTTGTGCGTGATTTTGTCTTTCCGATGTTTCGAGCTAATGCAGTTTATGAAGGGACCTACCTTTTAGGAACGTCAATTGCTCGTCCACTCATTGCAAAGCGTCTTATTGAAATTGCCAAAGAAACAGGAGCAGATGCAATTGCTCATGGGGCAACAGGAAAAGGTAATGATCAGGTACGCTTTGAGCTTTCTGCTTATGCACTTAATCCTGATATAAAAATTATTGCTCCATGGCGTGATTGGTCTTTTAAAAGCAGGACAGATTTGATTAACTTTGCGCATGCACACCAAATTCCGGTGGAAAAGGATAAGCAAGGTGAGGCACCTTTTTCGGTTGATGCAAATCTATTGCACTCGTCATCAGAAGGAAAAATTTTAGAAGATCCGGCACTTCCTGCTCCTGAATATGTGCATATGCGTACTCTTTCTCCGGAAGCTGCTCCAGATCAAGCAACTAGAATCACTATTGGCTTTAAAGAAGGTGATGCAATCTCGATCAATGGGAAAAGTTTATCGCCTGCGAAATTACTTTCTGAATTGAATAGTTATGGACGCGACAACGGTATCGGTCGGTTAGATTTAGTAGAAAATCGTTTTGTCGGTATGAAATCGCGTGGTATTTATGAGACGCCAGGAGGAACCATTCTCTTAGCTGCTCATCGTGCGATGGAATCTTTGACATTGGATCGGGGGGCGGCTCATTTGAAAGATGAATTAATGCCGCGTTATGCAGAACTTATTTATTACGGCTTTTGGTTTTCTCCTGAGCGCAAAATGTTGCAAGCTGCTATCGATTTATCCCAAGAAAATGTTGAAGGTGAAGTTATATTAAAGCTTTATAAGGGTAATGTGATTGTTGAAGGACGTCAAAGCAAAAAGTCGCTTTATTCCAATAAATTAGTGACCTTTGAGAATGATGAAGGTGCTTATAATCAAAAAGATGCCGCTGGTTTTATTAAATTAAATGCCCTGCGTTTGCGCACATTAGCAGCACGCTCATTAACACACACAAAAACATAACAGAAACCATTTTGACAGTGTTAAGCGCAGAACAGCTTTTATATCAAAAGTTGAAGAAGGTAATTTCTTTGATTGATTTTGGTCGCAGATAGATTATTTATCAATTTTGAGTTCAATGCTAGAGGTTTTGCTTTCTTGCCGATAGGTGTAATAAGAAAAACCTATAAGAAGAACGATTAAAGCGCCGATAATCAAAACAAGTAAATTGCGATTCATAATATTCACACTTTTATTGACATAAAATATAAGCAAAACAATAGGGCGGATGCTGATTATGGCAAGAGTATGATAAGAGTTTATGCCTTTTCACTTGCTATTATTGACGAATAAATTCAAGAACCATACACCATATCGTGAAAGAGTTTAATTTTTAGGATAAAGAAATGATGCGTGATCAGTGTGATGCCCTTAGCCTTACGCCAGAATTAAAAGATGCGGCTGTTCAATCGAGAGCTTGGCCATTTGAAGAAGCACGTAAGATTATAAAGCGGTATGAAAAAACAGGTTATCCAGAGAGTGTAATATTTGAAACTGGTTATGGACCTTCTGGTTTACCGCATATTGGAACCTTTGGGGAGGTAGCACGTACAACCATGGTGCGTCACGCTTTCCATATTCTCACGGAGAATAAAGTTAAAACAAAACTGCTTTGTTTTTCTGATGATATGGATGGTTTGCGCAAAGTACCTGATAATGTACCTGATCGCGAAAAGATGGAAAGTTATCTTGGTCAACCGCTTAGTCGTGTACCAGATCCTTTTGGCGATAGTTACCCTTCTTTTGGAGTAGCAAATAACGCACGTTTGCGCGCTTTTCTTGATCGTTTTAGTTTTGACTATGAATTTGCAAGTTCCACGGACTATTATAACTCCGGTCGTTTTGATGAAACACTTTTAAAAATACTTATCTGTTACGACAAGGTAATGGCAATTATCCTACCAACATTGGGTGAAGAACGGCGGGCTACCTATTCTCTCTTTTTACCTATTTCTCCTTTTTCTGGAAAAGTATTACAAGTGCCAATGATTGCTCGTAATATTGAAAAAGGAACAGTTACCTATATTGAACCTGAAACCGGAGAAACCATTGAAACGGAGGTCACAGGTGGCAAGGTTAAATGCCAGTGGAAGGTGGACTGGGCGATGCGCTGGAAAGCACTCGGGGTTGATTATGAGATGGCGGGTAAAGATCTTATTGATTCTACTAATCTTTCCTCTAAAATTTGCAAAATACTTGGTGGAAATCCGCCAGAAGGATTTAATTATGAGCTCTTTTTGGATGATAAGGGGCAGAAAATTTCCAAGTCCAAGGGAAATGGTTTAACCATTGATGAGTGGTTAACTTATGCACCAACGGAAAGTTTAGGGCTTTACATGTTTTCAAAGCCTAAAACAGCAAAACGACTTTATTTTGATGTTATTCCAAAAGCCGTTGATGAGTATTATGCGCATCTTTCAGCCTATGGTCGTCAAAGTTGGCAAGAGCGGCTTAATAATCCCGTATGGCATATCCATAATGGTTGTCCTCCGCAGGTTGATTTGCCTGTATCCTTTGCGATGCTCTTAAATTTGGTTAGTGCTTCAAATGCGGAGAATAAAGAGGTTCTTTGGGGTTTTATTTCTCGCTATGCTAAAGGAGCTAATGCGCAAGTTTATCCAGAACTTGATCAGTTGGTACAATTTGCCATTAAATATTTTGATGTCTTTGTCAAACCAAACAAAAAGTTTCGAACACCAGATAACGATGAACGCATAACATTAGAGCAAATCGATGCAAAATTAGCTAGTTTGCCGGAAAATGTTGATGGAAACATTCTTCAAAATGCGCTTCTGGATGTTGCACGTTTAACGGAGCGTTATCAAGACCATAACAAAAAAAGCCCTGAAGGAGGTCCAGGTGTTTCAAATATCTTTTTTCAAATGCTCTATGAAGTCCTTTTAGGGCAAGAACGAGGACCACGATTAGGATCATTTATTGCACTGTATGGGATTAATGAAATGCGGGCACTGATTGCTGAAGCGCTTGCACGGTCGACGGGGGAATAATGGAACAGAGAGCGCAGGAGATAAAACGGCGGCGTACATTTGCGATTATTGCTCACCCTGATGCGGGCAAGACAACACTAACAGAAAAACTTTTATTGTTTGGCGGAGCGATTCAACTTGCTGGTGAAGTAAAGGCGAAAAAAGATCGTATCCAAACCCGTTCCGATTGGATGAATATTGAACGCGATCGTGGTATTTCTGTTGTGACCTCAGTCATGACATTTGAATATCAAGACCATATCTTTAATTTATTAGATACTCCAGGTCATGAGGACTTTGCCGATGATACGTACCGTACTCTCACGGCAGTTGATAGTGCTATTATGGTGCTGGATGGTGCACGCGGAATTGAACCGAGAACACTGAAATTGTTTGAAGTGTGTCGGATGCGGGATATTCCTATTATTACTTTTGTCAATAAAATGGATCGTGAGGCGCGCGACCCTATAGAACTTTTAGATGAAATTGAAGAGAAACTTGCGCTTGATACCGCGCCAATAACATGGCCCATTGGTATAGGTAAAGATTTTGTTGGAACATTTGATCTTCATCATGACCGTTTTCGAAAAAAAGATGATGAGGTTACGCAACAGACGGTTTCTGGACCTGACGAAGTTGCAAAGTTGCTTCCTGAAAATCAACGCTTGTCTTTTATCGAAGGAGTAGACCTTGCGCGAAGTGCTTGCAAAAATTTTGATCTGCAAGCTTTCCGTGAAGGACATATGACACCGGTTTATTTCGGTTCGGCTTTAAGAAATTTTGGTGTTCGTGATTTGATCAATGCGTTTATTGATTTTGGTCCAAGTCCTCGTAATCAGTTAGCAGATCAACGCAATGTCATAGCGATGGAACCAAGAATGACAGGGTTTGTCTTTAAAATTCAGGCTAATATGGACCCACATCATCGTGATCGTATTGCATTTTTGCGGGTGTGTTCAGGAACGCTTGAGCGTGGTATGAAGACAAAGTTGGTACGGACTGGAAAGTCGATGACACTTTCAGCACCTCAATTTTTCTTTGCCCGCTCACGTCAAATTGCTGATCAAGCTTATGCCGGTGATATAGTTGGTCTTCCAAACCATGGAACGCTGCGAATTGGTGATACCTTGACTGAAGGTGAAGAGATTCTTTTTAAAGGTGTACCCAATTTTGCACCGGAAATTTTACGTCGTGTTTGTTTGGGTGATCCGATGAAAGCAAAAAAGCTCAAAGAAGCTTTACAGCAAATGGCTGAAGAAGGTGTCGTGCAATTATTTATTCCTGATGATGGGTCACCTGCTCTTGTTGGAGTCATTGGTGCATTACAAATTGATGTTTTAATGGAGCGACTTAAGGTGGAATATTCTTTACCGGTGAGTTTTGAATCAGCACGTTTTAATGTATGTCGTTGGATTTCAGCAGAGACGAAAGGTGATCTGCAAAAATTTCTTACCGATCACCGCTTTGCGATTGCGCATGATTTGGATGGTGATCCAGTTTTTTTGGCAGAAAATCATTTTTCATTGAATTATGAAGCAGAGCGGGCTCCAAAAATAAAATTTGCAACTTTTAAAGATTATCAAGTACGCTCTGAATAAACAAAAGCTTCTGTTATGATAAAAGAAGTTATTTTTTTACAAATCAGCACAAAGGAGAGATAAAATCTCTCTCCTTTGGAAAAAAGTTACTATAAATGGACTTAACGAAGCCCCTCTTTGATCCATTCAGAAACACGCCCTTTAGAAGCAGCACCAACCATATTCGATGAGACATTTCCATTTTTGAACATCAATAGAGTAGGAATCGATCGTACTCCGTATTGGGTCGCCAATTCTGGATTTTCATCAATATTTATTTTGGCAATTTTGATCTGATCTTGCATCTCTGTTGAAATTTCATCCAAAATCGGAGCAATCATTTTACAAGGACCACACCACTCTGCCCAAAAATCAACCACAACAGGGGTGGAAGAGGTGAGAACTTCACTTTCAAAATTGCTCTTATCAATTTTTATACAGCTCATTAGTTTATCCTTTATATCCATTTCTATAGATTGGTATGATGGCACTTCATATCAAGTTGTTGCCAAGAAATTATAAGAGAAATTTCTTAGCTTATAGGGCAATTTCATAGAGAAGCGCATCAAGTTTTTCCGGAGAGAGTTTGAAAATTTTTGCTTCTTTACTGTAAATAAGAAGAGCTTGGATTTCTTTATTGGGATGAATAGCTTGCAGCAATTTTCGGTAAAGAGCCATTTGTAGCAAAGAGTGTGGGGCGATAGCAGCTTCGTTTTCTGGTGGGATTCCTGTTTTAAAGTCAGCAAAAATAATACTATTTTTTGTGATGCATAGGCGGTCAATTTGACCGGAAATAGCCTGTTCTTTTCCACGGATTTTTACAGTGCCCATTAAGGAAACTTCCGCATGTGAATGGCCAGAAAAGAGGGGCTTGAGATACGAATGATTTAAAATTTTCCAAACATGACAAAGTGCTTTTTCTTTTTGTGCTTCCTGCCAATGAGAGGCTTTGGTGTTGAGATAGTGTTGGGCATAATCTCGACGTTTTTCGGGAGGGCAATTGGGCAAATATTGCAACAATCGATGAACAATATTACCATATTCAATGAAAAAAGCTCTGTTGGTATTTGTTTCTCCTAAGACAGGCGAGATACTAAGATATTTTGAATTGGGAGAAATCTCGGTATCAGCCTCAATGGAGAGACTAGCAACAGAGGGCCTCAACGGTTTTGGTAGCACCGGTTCTGCTGCGACTTTATGGGAGAAAAAATCCGGTAGAGGTGGAAGCTCTTGGCACTCAGCACAAGAGGCTTCTTGGTTTATTGAGGTAGAAGAAGAATCTGTGGTGCAATAACGCCAAGCTGCAATATCTTTTGCGGGACCTTTGATGGGAACTGCGTGTGGTTTGAGAGCTTTCTTTACCAATTGTAGCCACGTGTGAGGGGTGTTGCGCTCACTGCTATACCCGCAAACAAACAACCGATCTTCAGCGCGTGTCATTCCTACATAAAGAAGGCGCCTATACTCCTCTTCTGCACGCTCTTTTAAGCGCGAGATTGCTTGTTTAGAGGGTATTGTATCAAATTCTGCATTAGGACGCCAGATAAAAGCTTTTTGGTCACCCAAATATGTATTGTTCAAGGGAACTTTAAGCAAGTGAGGTGCATGCTGAGAATGCCAGATTGCACTACCGGGATCAACCAGAAACACAACGGCAGCTTCCAGTCCTTTTGCAGCATGAACCGTCATGATACGAATTTCTTCATGGTTTTGGTCAAACTCACGTTTAATTTCTGGTTCACTTACACTTAATGTTTCCAAAAAAGCTTGTAATCCTGGTAAACCCGTTTTTTGAATCGTGAGTGTGTAATCCATAAAAGCGTCAAGCACGTCATTTGCTTCCGATCCTAAACGAGCTAGAATTTTTTGTCGTCCCTTATCATTGTTTAAGATATGGCTATAGAATTCGAAAACTGGTATTTTATCCACTAAAGTACGATATTTACTCAAGTTTTCAAAAGCATCTTTAAAAGGGAAATGCGATGATGATTGCATACAAAGGCTTTGCCAAAGGGAACCTGTACGGTGAGCGGCAAGTTGATAAAGTTCCTCTTCGCTAAGTGCAAAGAGTGGACTTTTTAAAACACAAGCAAGAGATAAATCATCTTGTGGTTGTAAAACAAAACGTCCAAGTGCCATTAAATCACGCACACTCATATGTTTTGTAAGCTGTAAACGGTCAGCACCAGCGACAGGTACATTGCGTTGTTTAAGAGCACGAGAAAGCGCTAAGGCAAATTGATCACGTTTACGAACCAAGACCATAATATCACTGGCACGCAACAATCGCCCTTTTGCTGGAAGCATTTCTCCATTGTGTAACCAGCTTGCAATCGTTTCAGCAATTTTCTCTGCCAAACGTACTGCAGGTGTGTCTAAATGATCAACAGTTACATGCCAATCATCAGGAAATTCGTTTGTTTCTTTAGAAATGGCATCCCATAAAATAACTTCACCTGGGCTATGAACACGAATAGCTTCATGTACCGTTTTTGTATTTTCTGCTGAAAGCCCTTTATAATTTTCTGGTGTTTCAAAGACAAGATCAACGCTTTTAAGAATATCGGGTGTGGAGCGAAAAGAATAATTTAGTTGTATTTTTTCAAATTTCTGCTTCGCTTGTTCTGCTTTTTTTTGAATAATTTTGCCATTTGCAGCAAAATTTTCTGGAGCAGCGCCCTGAAAAGAATAGATAGATTGTTTTTCATCTCCAACAGCAAAAAGAGTACGTATGTTTGTGCGTTGACTATAACCTGTGAAAAATTCTTGTGCCAAAAATTGAATAATTTTCCATTGCTCAGGATTGGTATCTTGTGCTTCATCAAGCAGAATATGATCGAGTCCATTATCAAGTTTATAGTGCACCCATTGGTTTGCACCTTTACGCTGTAACAAATGGAGCGTGCGTTCAATGAGATCATCAAAATCTAAGAAACCATTGGCTTTTTTTAAATTCGCATAGATTTTGAGATACATGGCACAAAGCTGAAAAGCAGCCATATTGAGTGTAACGATTTTTAAGCATTGATATTTTTCTAAAAGAACAGAAAGGTTGTTTTGTTTATCTTCAAGCATTTGTTGAATAAAGGGCCAAATTTCATCTGATTTTTTACAAGATAAACGTGAAAAACTACGGGGCTTTCCTGTTGTGGTAAAATAGATATCGGAAATAAAGTTGATAATGGTTGTTTTATCACGAGCTTTCGCTAATTGAGAAAATTTCGCGATCATATCCTTGAGGTGTTGGTTGCCGTAAGTTTGGCAATGTGTAAGAGCATAAGGAGGTAGGCAAGCAGTCTGTTGAATTTTTTCCAGCAGCTGTTGGTTTGTTTCATCGGGTGCTAAATTAAACAGCGCACGCAATTTTTCTTCTCCATTTTCAGAGAGAAGAGAAGACAAGAAACCAGACAGTTTATGTTGCTTTTCAGTTGCTTCATACAGCAATTGGTTAAAAGTGTGTTCACTGATAATCTTAAGCAGTTGTTTCAAAGCGGGCTGTGCATCATTATGCTTTAAAAGTTGGCTGCGGGCTTCTTGTAGTAATTTTTTGCGGTTGACATCATCTATGAGTTCGAAATGTCCAGCAATATTGGCTTCTAGCATAAATTGATGCAAAAGAGATTCACAAAATGCATGAATAGTTTGTATTTTCAAGCCACCAGGTGTTTCTAGGGCACGAGCAAAGAGTTGGCGTGCATAAGTTATTTTTGTTGCATTGATAGGTTTGTTTTCAAGTTGCGATAAGATTTCTTTAAGCTGTGCATCATCGAGCTCATTCCAGTTGGAGAGTGTACGAAAAATCCGCGATTGCATAACAGCGGCGGCGGCTCTCGTATAAGTAAGGCATAAAATACGTGCTGGAGGAGTACCGTTTAAAAGCAAACGAATAACGCGTTCGGTTAGAACATGGGTTTTTCCAGAGCCTGCATTTGCAGAAACCCATACATTTGTTTTTGGGTGTGTTGCCGTTGCTTGTGCATCAAGGGCTGCTTCTGGAATAGAAAAAAGAGTCATGACTGATCTCCTCTATGAAATCCAGTTGACCATTCCCATAAGCGTGCCAGATGATCATAGTCACTTTCATATTGTTTTATCATGGGGACTGCGTGCGAAAGATAGCCTTGTCGTGGATTTTTATAATACTCCATTAATGCGATAAGATGTTCCCATGCTTTTTCACCGAGACTAATGACATTTTGGTGCTCTTTTTTCCCTTTCTTTGAAAGAATTGATTTAGGAGTAATTTCACTTTTTCCATTAAGGGGAATGTAAAATAAATTTGAGGGGATAAGATTTTGAAAATCTGTAAAGGCTCCTTTCATTAACAAAGCTGTTTCCAGTGCTAATTGTGGAAATAATAAATCACGAACTTGTTTTGATGAGGGAGGCGTACTGGTTTTAAAATCGATAATTTCAACCGTTTTGTTTGCTAATACATCAATACGATCAGCACGTCCTGAAAGAGTTACCCCTGTTGTACCTATGGGTATTTTTTCGGATACTACTTCGGTATGTCGTTCTCGAGGCCCTAGACTTTGTTCCCATTGAAGAATGAAAGGAGCAAGATTTTCAAAATTTGTCCACCAGATTCTTTCAACATCGGCAGGTAAATTGCACTTATCAAATTCTTGTCGTCCAAGTGTGAGGAGTATATCTAATGCATTTGCGGCATTTGGATTTTTTACTTGTGTCCCAAAAGCAGCAAGAATAGCATGATAAAGTGTTCCACGTTCGGCCGCGCAAGGGTCATGGATGAGCGCTTTAAGTGGTTTGAGACGCAAGATTTTTTTGGCATAAATGGCATAAGGATCATACCTCAACGTTTCTATTTCAGTGATCGAAAAATGGCGAGGGCGCATATCAAGGGGCGGTATTGGGCAAGGACGTTTTGCACAGGCAACCATGTTTGTATTGTCAAGCATTTTTGCCCAATGGAGCACCCTTTCACCTCGTGCACGGATTTGTTTCCAGACCTGTTTTCCTACGACAGTCTCTAAGCGTTGTAGCCAGCGTGAAGGGAGTGAAGGAACATGATTAACCCGCAGTGCTCGGCTCATCACTACTTTATTCATTCCCATAGCCCATTGAAAATCATGTGCAGAAAGACCAATACGCTGTTCTGGCGGTTCAAGAGTTAACATCATTTTCATCGGACGCGATAAAAAAGCATCATTACGGGTTGTTATAGGCCATGATCCTTCATTGAGACCACCGATGACCACTGTATCAACCGTTTGCAGACGTGATTCCAAAGTGCCCCAGATGAATAAGCGTGGATGTCCTCCAGGGGAAGGTGTGACCGAGCGGGTTGCTATAAGCGCTGAAAACATAGCGGGCCATTCGCAAAGACGAAATTTTAGCCCTGATTGATCATTCACCAATTCACGCAAAAAAATTGATAATGCTTGTCCTGCTTCATGTTGATAAAGATGGGCAAGAGAATCGTTTTCATCACGCCCAAAATTTTCAAAAACTTCAACAGTAGCTATTGCGGCTTCATTTATACTGCATTCCTCTTCCTGTTCCATGAGAGATGCTAAAGGTTTAACAGCTTTGACCAACAGCTGACAAAGCAGATGTGCTTCTTCACACTTTTGTTGATCAAGGGTGCAGTCATCAGAAGTATTCTGGGAATGTGTTTTCATCCATTTTTCAAGAAAGTGGTCACATTTGCAAAGATGAATACGGCCAGTGCTGCCTCGAAGAATAAAGAGTTCAAAATTTTCTGCCATTTCGCGTAAGCGATGACGGCTTTGTTTGAGTGTTGTAAGTGGATGTTTGAGAAGGGAAAGAAAAGCAATTGGATCACTAGGCTGAAACACATTTTCTAAAATAAGCCGTAACAGAGTTGAAGGCAGTGTTTGTGCTAATGGTATTCCTCCTGAATCATTTGCTTCAATTCCAAATCGCTGTAATTCAACGGAGACACGACGTGCTAAATTACGATCATTTGTAATAAGAGCTGCGGTTTTTTGAGGTTCTTCAATAGCATTGCGTAAAGCAACAGCAATAGCAATAGCTTCTTCGCGCTCGTTTATAGTTTCAATAAATGACCAATCTGCACAGAGATTTTCATAATCATCGCGGACAATTTGTACCCATCGATCTGTTGTAGATGCTGGTCGGAGCGCTTCTGATAAAAGAGCCGTACGCCTTTTCTTTATTGCACTTTGTTGACCAATTTCGCGAACATGAATGCGATGACATTTCATGAGAGAGAGGAGTTTTTTTAAATGATATTGAGGATGGCTAAAAGCATTTGTTGCATGATTGAAAAAATCACAAGTTGTTTTTTCTTCATTAATTGTACCTAATGCTTCCCATTGTGCTTCATCCATGTGCAGATCAAGTCCGGGAAGAACAACAGCTCCTTTTGGGAGAGAGGAAATTACCTTTAAAAGATGAGAAACTGCAGGAATTGACCCTGAAACACCAGCCGCAAGTATAGGTTTATTAGGTTGTGTGTGGTGTAAAGTTTCAGCGTATATTTTGAGTGCTTGATTGCGCCAT
Organism: Bartonella taylorii; assembly: GCF_023920105.1. NCBI lineage: Bacteria > Pseudomonadati > Pseudomonadota > Alphaproteobacteria > Hyphomicrobiales > Bartonellaceae > Bartonella > Bartonella taylorii. The sequence continues at coordinate 1,695,892 of NZ_CP083693.1, read as the reverse complement.
TCAGCTGGATTACTTTGTTGTCTTTCTTGTAAGATTTGCGGCCAGCTTTGTGTAACAATATTGAGAAAATCGAGTGTTATTTGCCACCACTCAGCTACCATATCAGGAGCAATGTCTTTAAGTTTTGACCAATCGGCTGATTCTGTTTCAATTTCATCCATCAAATGTGCTAAATCTTGAGCAAGCCAAATTGCATCGGCAGTATGAGCAGGAATAAACACGTCTTCTGTACCAAACATAGCACGCAAATGAGCAGGTAAATTTTCACGCCAAGGACGAATAAGACGTGCTAAAAGCAGAAGGCGTTCAGTTTCTCCAATCGGAGAATTTAGGGTAAAGGTACAGTTTTCAACAAAAAAGAAACTGTCTTCATCCAGATCTCCTAGAGCGCGTATGGTTGGCAAGAAAGTTGATTTTGTAGCACTTCTTTCAACAAAGGCTGTACGTAAAGCGCGAGCAGCACGGCGTGTTGGTACGTAAATAAGAGTATCAGCAAGAGCAGCCTGAATATCTCCATTTGGTGCAAAATTATCAATGAGAACACCGGAGAGTAGTGCATCAACAAAATGTGGTAAAAAAGCAGTTCCTGAAGAAATAGAAAAAATACGCGGTTTATAAGTCATATGCTCTCATTTTGGATAGTAAATATCCTATTTTATTGATTTTTTCATTGTTCCTACTGTATACAATTTTCACTTAGGGAAAAACGAAAAAGCGACATCTGTGCAGCAGATTTTTTTTAGATTAAGCAGCCAGTTGAGTAGATAATATCCGTCAATTCTCATCAAAAGTTTGGAAAAAGAGAATGGTCGCGGACATATACTTATCTTCGCGTTCTTTAGCAAAAGCAGCTTGCTTGAATGAAGAGTATTTTATAAAGGCTAACGTGTGAATTTCTATTATGCTTCTGAAAGGAGTCCTAATTTTTGATAAAAACTTTGTAAAGGTGCAAGCATTGGGTGTGAGAGATTGCGGGCAAGATAATCCTGTGCATGAGGTAGATATTTGAGATAAGATGATTTTGCATCTCGCTCGTGAAGACGGACAAAAATTCCTAAAACTTTCGAAGCTCGTTGGGCGCCTGCAAATGCGTAAAGCTTACGTAATTCATCTTCATTAAAAGGTCGTTGTGCTTGATGACGTGCATGACAATAGGCATCAAGAATTTTCGCTTCGAGTGTTGGTGGAATAAACAGGCGGGCATCTTGTGCTAAAGAGACAAGATCATAGGCTGTTGGACCGATTAAGCCATCTTGAAAATCAATGAGACCAATGCGGGAAAATCCCTCTTTATGTGCGCGCCAAAGAATATTAGGGGAATGGTAATCACGCATGACAAAGGTGTTTTCTCCTTTGGTGAGGCTAACGAGATAGGGTTGCCAACACGCAAAAAAGGCTTCACGCTGTTCTTGATTCAAGGTTTTTTGTGTTTGGAAGGGCAAATACCAGTCTAGCAATAAGGAGAGTTCTGCTTGAAGCGCTTGGCAATCATAGGAAGGAATTTGAAGCGAAAATGTTGCAAATTGCTTTTCAGAGGGCCACGACTTTTGGTGAAAGGTAGCCAGTAATTCACTACAGGCGATATAACGCTCTTCCAAAGGATTGCCAGTTTGATCTAAAATTCCTTCACGCCCGAAATCTTCTAGAATCAAAAGACCTTTTTCAGAATCTTCAACAAAGATATGGGGAGCAGAAAAGCCATTGTCCAAAATGAGCTGATTAATTCCTATAAATTGACGGATATCTTTTGCAAGGTGTGCCATTATTATGTAAGAGAGATCTGTGTTTTGTTCCATTTGCATAGTTGGCGCATTCATAAGAACTTCTTGATAGTTTCCATCATCCAAAAGTTCATAGGTGCGAGCAGAGGCGTCTCCAGCTAAAAAACGACGATGAACATGACCACGGTTATGGGTTTTTAAAAATGTGCGAATTGCAAAAGATCGCTGTAGACGCTCAATAGAATGTTGTGCTGATTTAAGAATCACACGACGCCCAGAGCCTTCGTGTTGTAAAGTAATTGCAAAGGTAGCAGGTCCTAAAATATCAGCCCCTTTTTCTGGCCATTCAATGAGTAAAATGCTTTGTTCACGTTCTTCATGAAGCCCTAATTCATAAATTTCTTCTTCCATAGAAAGACGATAAAGATCAACATGAAGAACATCAAATTGTGGAAGCTGATAGCTTTGAGCGAGAGTGAAAGTAGGACTTGGAACATCTAGAGTACTGTCATTGGCAAGTGTGTGGATGATTGTCCGTGCGATGGTTGATTTTCCTGTTCCAAGATCGCCTTGCAGCGTTACAATATCACCTAGCTTTAAAGCGAGAGCTAAATCTTGCGCAAAAAGCTTGGTTGCTTCTTCATTTTCAAGAAAAAAATTAAAAGGCATTACAAGTTCCGTAAAATGAATGAGAAAAAATTGTGTAACGATAAAGGGCTAGATTAAAAAACTTTATCTCCTTTGGGAACTGGAAAAAAACATTTAACCGTTGTTCCTTGTCCTGTACCGGTAAGAATTTCAACGTGACCACCATGGAGTTCAACAAAGTTTTTTACAAGGGAAAGTCCAAGACCTGCTCCTGCACGTCCACCATGATGTGAATGAGAAGAAAAACGTTTAAAAATGCGATCAAGAATATCTTCTGGAATATCAGATCCCTCATTGTGTACACTAAAGACGATGTTGTCATCTTGCTCATCGACACAAAATTCAATCGTGCTTGCTTCTGCTGCGAAATTAATCGCGTTACTCAGAACATTAACAAAGATTTGGTGCAAACGTGTTGCATCAGCAGAAATAACATTTAAGGAGGGAGAAATTTGCTGTAGAAGTGTAATATGGCGTCCATTAAGGCGCTCTTCCACGCGCGCTACTGCGTGTATCATAGCATCGGCAATATTAACTGACTGTATGTCTAGCTCCATGATACCCGCATCAAGGGTTGCAAGGTCAAGAATATCATTAACAATATTCAAAAGAGCGTCTGATTCTGAATGGATGTGCCCAAGATATTCCTTTTGACGTTCATTGATAGAGCCAAAAATTTGATCACGTAAAATATCAGAAAATCCTATAATATTGGTGAGAGGTGTGCGCAATTCATAGGAAACATGTTGGACAAATTCATTACGCAAACGATCAGCACTTTCCAAGGCTTCATTTTTTTCTTGAAGAGCACGCGCAACATGGACGGTGTCCGTAACATTAACGAAAGTGAGCATCGTTTGCCCATTGGGGAGCGGGACCAATGTGTAGTCAATAATCATTTCGTTTTTGAGATCCATACGACCTGAATATGTGTCACGCTTTTCAGCAAAACCTGTAATAAATTTGGCAAACTGATTCCATTCAGTCCCCGTGCACAGAGCTGAACAATGGCCTTGTAGCTGTGTGATATGGGTACCTTCTACCAATAAATTATAGGGAAGAGACCATAATTTAGACAGAGCTGGATTCGATAAACGAAGACGCCCGTCAGTGCCAAAAACTACCACTCCTTCTGAAAGTTTATCAAGCGTTTCGCCTTGTATTTTAATAAGTGTATTATAGCGTCGTTCAAGATCAATTTTTTCTGTGAGATTTTCGTAAAGCCAAGTGACACCTCCTTGTGGATGGGGGCTGGAAATAACACGTACCGTGCGCCCATCAGGAAGATTCCATATTTGTTGATTCGATTCTGTTTGCCGATAGGCTTTAAAAAGTTCTTCTTTCCACGCGCGCCAATCGGGATTTTCCGCAAGGAGTCCTTTTTCACGCAAGTGTTCAAGAAGCAATGTATGGCTTGGTTTACTTTCTAGAAAAGAACTCTCCAACGACCATAAAATTTTAAAAGCCTGATTGCAGAATTTTAATTTTTGGTTTGTATCAAAAATGGCTACAGCTGTTGAGATTTGATCAAGTGTTTCACAATGGCTTTGAAGAACGTGCCTCAGTTCATTGGCAAGGTTTTCATATGCGCTGTCATCACGGGCAAAAGCTGCCATTCCTTCTTCTGTTGTAATCCGTGTGAGGTAAAAACAGTGCCGTTCTCCATCAATGACTGTATGAACGTGCTCTTGAAAAATCGTTTCTATTTCATCTGTTTTGGGTTGTGTTTTTTCATTAAAAAGATCAATGACTTCATTGTTATTTTCTCTAAAGCCTGTCATTTCTTTAAAGGCGCGATTGATAAAACAAACTTTCCCCTCACAATCTCTTATCCATACAGGTTCTTGAATACGATCAAGAAGATTGCGCTGCATTCTCAGTTCGGTGAGAATTGTAGCGATATCTTTCTGTAAACGAGCATTTTCGCTCTGTTGTGTTGAAATGTCTTGAAAGCGTGCAATGGCTGCTGTGCCGGCGATTACCCCTGTAACTTGTAACAGCATATTGTTTGTGGTGGTGATGGAAAGTTCAAAAGGGTGAGAATTGTAACGCAATTGCGTTAATGCGTAGTCAAGTTCTCGGCTTGAATTTTCTTCAAGCCATAGGTTAAAATACTGAAAGTCTTTCTGATGAATTCCTGCTTTTTGTAATACGGGAATATTACCAACTACACGGGGTGAATCCGTTGGATTTTCCCAAATAAGAAGGGATTGTCCTGTTTCTTCCAAAAGCCACTCATAATATCGAAGTTTTTCAGAAAAATCTGCTTGAATTACTTTCAAAGGTTTTTGTGAAGCTTTTTTTACGCGCATAATAACTGCCATACACATAAGAAGTGAGGCACAAGAAATTCCTCCGCAGAGCGCTAAAAGAAGCCATGGAGCATCTGGTAAAGTGAAGGTAGGTGGTAGATGCATTTCCAATGACAGAGCAATAGCGCATGTTGGAGAAAAAATGAAAAAAAGGCAAAAGAGATGAGTACAGATTCGGATCATTTTTTGAGCTTTTTCTTTGGGGGTAGCATCACCAAAGTTGAGCACGATGCGTTTTCCTTTTTTCTTTTAACTGAGGGAAACGTTTTAATAACGGTAATGATTTGGTTTATAGGGTCCTTGTGGTGTAACTCCAATATAAGCGGCTTGTTCTTCTGATAAAACGCTTAATTTTATTCCTAACCGATCAAGGTGAAGACGCGCAACTTTCTCATCAAGGAGCTTTGGCAAAACAGCTACTTCATTTTTATAGTGTTCTGATTGGGTAAAGAGTTCAATTTGCGCTAGAACTTGATTGGTAAATGAGGCAGACATGACAAAAGAAGGGTGTCCGGTAGCATTACCGAGGTTAAGTAAACGCCCTTCAGAGAGCAAAATGATACGTTTCCCATCAGGAAAGGTGATCATATCAACTTGTGGCTTAATATTCGTCCATGGTAAATTTCTAAGGGCTGCTACTTGGATTTCGTTATCAAAATGGCCAATGTTTCCAAGGATGCACATATCTTTAACTTGTCGCATATGGTCTAATCGGACAATATCTTTATTGCCCGTTGTTGTGATGATAATATCAGCACTGGAGGCAGCATCATCTAAGTTAACAACTTCATAGCCATCCATAGCTGCTTGAAGGGCACAGATCGGATCAATTTCTGTTACTTTGACGCGGGCTCCAGCACCTGAAAGAGAAGCTGCTGAACCTTTACCCACATCACCATAACCACAGACAATAGCAGTCTTACCAGCTATCATAACGTCTGTTGCGCGTCGGATACCGTCTACTAGTGATTCTTTACATCCATATTTATTATCAAATTTTGATTTAGTGACACTATCATTGACGTTAATAGCTGGGAAAGGCAAAAGCCCTTCCTTTTGCAATTGATAAAGGCGTTGTACACCCGTTGTAGTTTCTTCGCTTACACCTTTGATTGCTGCACGCTGGCGTATGAAAAATCCTGGTGTAGCATCCATACGTTTTTGGATTTGTTTGAAAAAAATCCCCTCTTCTTCTGTTTTGGGGTGAGATAGAATATCTTTATTTTCTTCTGCACGGCCTCCCATCAAAATATAGTTTGTAGCATCAGATCCATCATCTAAGATAAGATTGGAGGGTTTGCCATCGGGCCACTGGAAAATTGCATCTATATAAGTCCAATATTCTTCAAGTGTTTCACCTTTAACCGCGAAAACAGGAGTACCTGTGGCTGCAATAGCCGCTGCTGCATGGTCTTGCGTGGAAAAAATATTGCTAGAACTCCAGCGTACATCGGCACCGATCATTTTCAATGTCTCAATCAAAACAGCTGTTTGAATTGTCATGTGCAATGAACCAGAAATACGTGCTCCGCGCAAAGGTTGGCTAGAAGAAAACTCTTCACGGCAAGCCATTAAACCAGGCATTTCAGTTTCAGCAATATCAAGTTCTTTACGCCCATAGGCAGCAAGCGCGATATCTTTGACAACATAATTTGGAGTTGCCATTTTTTATTCCTTTAAAATCAGTTTTTGCAAAACGGTAGGAGAAATTAAAAAAAAATGCAAGTGAAGTGAATAGAAAGGTTTCTTTACTTAGAAATTTTTTTAAGTTTCCATAAATTTTGTACAATAAACATGCTTTACCCATTGTGCAATGATGTTATCAGCAGGCTACAAAAAGCGCTTGCAAGGTCTTCTTAAGTGAACAAAGTTTTATCGACATTCGTTCATTTTTAAACTGTGAAGAGGATAAGGTAACAAAGAAAACAGCTACGAGATTTGGTATTTTGAAAAGAAAGAGAGACATATTAATTTTTTCAATGTAGCTATACTTTCTTTTGTGGAGTAAGAAATTAATTCAGATGTAAAAAATATATACACTCACGAAGAATAGCATGTCGTTGTGTTGCTCATTCACGTATTTATTTTAAAAAGACATATCTCATTGCCTCTGATTCTATTTTTAGTACTACCTATAGTGGTAGAATACAAAATTCATTGGGTATCACCTTCCTTACTTATGCTTGTAAAATAACGAGCTATAACCATTTTATATTTTTTGACTTCCTATGTTGCGTCTGCTCTTGCATTAAGGTGGTTTTATAGCACGTATATTTAGTCTTTTCTGAGATAATTTTTATCCACACGCCGCTTTCTCTTGTGATGTACAAGTAAGCGTTTTTTATGATTCAAAATGTAATGGCTCAAAATGAGAAAATATTAACTCTCTTCGGTGTGTATATTCCACTATGGAAAACAACGAATTATCATTATAAATCAATACATTAAATAATTATAGGCATATACGCTACGCTGGAAAATTTTTGGAAAATTGGCCATGTGGACGAAACCGCCAGAGATAACTAGGCAAGAGTGCAGCCATTGCTCTGGGAACAATTCCTGCTCCCTCTAAAGTTTGTCCGTTTTCTATTGCTGCTTGAGAGACAACATTATCTAATTGTAGGAAACGTATTTGATCGGCAGTTAACAATGTTGGCACTAAAGGTAATTTACCGATAATTCCCAAAAAACTTCCAATCAACAGACCGGCAGAAAGAGGTATGGGTAGAGTTGTCTTTTTGCGGTGAATAATTTTAAATATATTTTCAAGGACATTTTGGAATGTCATAATTTGTGGGCCACCAAGATCATAGATTTTTCCAAAGGTAACATGTTCTTCTAAAGCGCGTACAACAAATTCCGCGATGTCACCTACATACACGGGTTGCAATTTACTTTGTCCACCACCAAAAAGGGGCATGATTGGTAAAAAACGTGATAAGTCTGCTAAGGTGTTAAAGAAACAATCCTCTGGTCCAAAGATAACGGATGGGCGCATAATAATCGCTTGAGGATACTTATTTTGAACGATTTGTTCACCCGCAAATTTGATGCGTGCATAAAGGCATGAAGCATGTTGATCGGCTACAAGTGCTGACATGTAAATAAGTGGAATACCGGCTTCTGCTGTTAATTCAGAAACATTTTGTGTACCATCAATTTGTGCTTTTTGAAAGTTTGACTGATTTGCTTGCGCTAAGCTACCAGGAAGAAACACTGCACCATCTGCTCCAAGCAATGCACGTGCAACAGAGGCCCGATGCTTGATATCAGTTTTAAGCATTTGGGTTTGTCCCACTTCTCCTATTTGGAGCATGTAATAAGCTTTTTGTGGACGACGAACAGCAATGCGAACACGATAACCCCGCTTGGTTAAAGTTTCAACAACATACCGCCCTACAAAGCCAGAGCCGCCGAAAACAGTAATAAGTTTAGGATGTTGATAAAGTGCAAAATCAAGTTGCATGATTAAAAGGTCAATCTTTCAAAGCTCTATGAATAATCAATTCCTAACATGGTGGTGTTTTGTTGTCACGTAAAATATCGCCTGCAAGGTAAAGGGAACCACCAATAAGGACAATTGCATCTTTATGCTCTGAGTTAATTTTATGTAAGGCATCTTGTAGATGATCTTGTGGGGTAGCAAAGAGTCCTACTTTCCGTGCGGATTCAGCTAAAATCGTTGGACAAATACTAGCGTTGTTGTCAGTTAACGGGATCGTATAGACTTTATCTACGAGTTTTGCTAGAGGACGGAAATAACCGACAGCATCTTTAGTATTGAGCATACCAGCAATCATAATGAGAGGACGGTTTGATTTTTTTCTCCATTGACTAAACTCTGCCGCAACAACTTTTCCAGCAGCGGGATTATGACCACCATCTAACCATAAATCAATACTAGGAGACAGTTGATCAACCAAGTTTCCATGGGTAAGATGTTGCATCCGTGCTGGCCAGTAAATATTTTGCAAAGCATGATTTATTGATTGTTCTGAAAGTTGAAAACCTGCTTGATAAACTGCTTCAAGAGAGGCTCCGGCATTAGCAATTTGGTGATCTCCAATAAGGTTAGGAAGTGGAAGATCCATAAGACCTTGACTATTTTGAAAGACCATATGCCCATATTCTGTATAGCTTTGATAATCTTGATCAAACAGGGAATAAGGTGCTTTATTTTTATCCGCAAGGGTTGTTAAAAGTGAAAAGGTTTCATCATGGTCTTGCTTACCGATAACCACTGGAACAGCTGGTTTGATAATTCCCCCTTTTTGAAAAGCAATTTGTGCAATTGTGTTTCCAAGAAAAGTCTCATGATCATAGTCAATGGGCATAATAAGGGATACGGCTGGCTTGTTAATTACATTTGTAGCATCAAAACGTCCTCCTAATCCAACTTCTAGAATCACTACATCAGCTGGATGTGTGCTAAATAACATAAAGGCAGCTGCTGTAAAAATTTCAAAAACAGTAATCGGTTTGTCACGATTCACTTTTATGATTTCATGAATTGTTTCAGCCAATTTGTTCTCTGTGACAAATTGTCCGCCTCCTATTTGACCTAGCCGACAGCGTTCATTCCAGTTCACCAAATGAGGTGAACTATAGACATGAACGCGGTAGCCTGCGCTTTCCAAAAGAGCGCGACAAATAGCTGAAGCAGATCCTTTTCCATTTGTGCCAGCAATGTGAATAACAGGCGCAAGCTTTAAATGTGGATTGCCAAGACGTTCTAAAAGGTGAAGAATACGTTCTAAAGAAAGATCAAACTTTTTTGGATAGTTTTTCAGTAAATCATCTACCACCCTTTGCACTTGGCTTTTTTCCATACACTTAAGCTGCTTTTGTTGTAGAAACCGATGTTTGAGAATTTGTTGGCGATGGATTGGAAGGGTTAACAGTGGCAGGATATTTCATCATCAAGCGTAGAAGGCGTGCAATGGTCGCTTTCATTTTTAAGCGCGATACAACCATATCAACCATGCCATGTTCGAGCAGATATTCACTGCTTTGAAAACCTTCTGGTAAGGTTTCACGTATGGTTTGTTGAATGACACGTGGTCCCGCAAAACCAATCATAGCACCGGGTTCGGCAATGTGAATATCACCAAGCATGGCATAAGAAGCAGTAACACCACCGGTGGTTGGATTGGTAAGAACCACAATATAGGGGAGTTTTGCTTCCTTCATCATTTCGATAGCTACGGTTGTACGAGGCATTTGCATCAATGAAAGTGTTCCTTCTTGCATGCGTGCACCGCCAGAAGCAGCAAAAAGAACTAAAGGGCGTTTTTCAGCAATGGCGGTATCAAAAGCTTTTATGATAGCTTCTCCTGAAGCCATACCAAGAGAGCCACCCATAAAGGCAAAGTCTTGAACGGTAGCTATAATCGGTAAACCCTCTATGGTTCCTCGTGCACTTAAAATATTGTCATCAACACCAAGTTTAGAACGATAATCTTTTAACCGGTCAATATAGCGTTTTTCATCGCGAAACTTTAAAGGATCTGTTACAACTTTTGGATTTTCAAGAGGCGTATAAACGCCATCATCAAAAAAATGCATGAGACGATTTTTAGCGCTGATGCGCATATGATAGCCAGAAGTAGGAACCACATATTGATTCACTTCTAAATCTTTATGGAAGACCATTTCACCACTGATGGGATCTTTAATCCATAGATTATCTGGAATTTCACGGCGCCCCAATATAGAGTTAATTTTAGGACGAACATAATTTGTAATCCAGTTCATCTTTGTAGCCTCTCTTTAAACATTATGCACTTTTTGCATGATTTGAAAAATATAAGACTTAAGTAGTCAGACTCGTTTTGCCGTCTGAATAAACAAATCTATTTAATACTTTTACCAGTATACGTATAGTTCTAACTCTATTGTCTTTTAATTTTTTATTCCAATTTCACGGGCAATTATCTGCATAAAGAGTATTCCTTATAAAAAGCCTCTCAACAGATTTATAACTTACATTATTTGTTTGTTTGCTTTGATATCAAAATCTACTTTCTCTGCTGGTTTGCGAACTCCTGATTTGCTTCTGATGAAAACGACCATCCGATTAATCATTAACCCAAGTCCCTTGAAGCAAAGAAACCTTATAATAAAATATCAATAAGGCTATAATAACCCATAAAAACAAAAGGGTATAATAATATTTATACTAGCAAAATTCCAGCACCAGAGAAATTTTTTTTTCAAGGAGTTTCTCTGATGAGAAGAATGGAAGCGGCCTTTAAAAGCGTAAAGCAAGTTCAGTACTTCTTTTTGCTCATGAGCTTTTTTGGGTTTTAAGTAAGTACTATTATTTTTGTGTGATGCATGCGGCGGTTTTTAGGGAAAGCATCTTGTGTAAGTGTGTCATAAAGGCGGCTGCGAAAAGCGGCGTTGCTAAATTAAGAATAGGAATCGAAACAAAAAGCGCTATTAACAATCCTGCACCAAAAACCGTTGTGTAATGGGTGTGTAAAAATGCGTGCGCTTCTTGTTCGGATCGAAAACGGTAAGCAGCAAACACAAAGTATTCACGGCCAAGCAAGTAGCCATTAATAATATAAAAGGCGACCAAATTGATACCTGGCACAAAAAACAAAAGAAAAGCGATGCCATTACCGAAAAGGCTTAAAATAACAAATTTAAAGGAGAGAATGAGAGAATGCCCAAACGATAGAGCATGTCCAATAGGTTCGTTTGGATAATCTTCTTTTTCAATAATTTCAGCAGCAGAATCAATAAAAAAACCACCAATCATAGCTGTGATTGGGGCAATAAAAAAAGCCATCAGCAAAGCCAAGCCAAGATTAAAAATGATAATCATGCCCAATCCCAACCATCCTGCCCAACTTGGTAAACCAGGAAAAAAATGAGCAATCCAAGGCCAAAAGTAAGATACAAACAGTTGGTGCACACAAAGCCATAGAATAATGAGCACAACAACAGTAATTCCAAAAGCTTTCAATACCATAGTTCGATATTGTGGGGTAAGAAGACGTTGTAGGGCGCGATAAGCAGCAGTAAAAATCATAACAACTAAGTAAGTAAGAAAAAAAGTGAAAACAAGAGATAGATTGGAAAGTACTTTACATATGCACTTATTTTATAAATCGTATAATTTTGTTGATTAAGGAGAAACTGTCAAAAGATGGTATTTTTTACCTCTAGTATCGTAAAGCAAATGCTGGAGAACATTTTCTTTCAGTATGGTGATAAGGCGCATTCATGTATATTTTAAAACGCAATATTATTTATTCTTGAGTTCAATTTTTGTACTAACTAAGTATAAAAGTAGCATAAAATATTCAGATTGGGAGTTATACATAGAATTTATGAAGCCAATCACATAAGTGGTCGTAAGCAGAAACTACCTGAGAAAACCCAACCTAATAACAGATTGGTAGTGGCTAGGAATCTTCGTCCTTTAGAGCTGGGAAGAGGTTAGCATTGTAGAAAACCACGATAGGATTTTTCTGCAAAGCTCATAAAATGAATAGCATACACGGGTTGCGGTAAAAGAAACTAATCTAGCTATTTTACAAATAAACTGAAATACATAAGGATTTTCATCTCTTGCGAGAGAAAGAGATTGCGAAGTTGGCCGTTCTCTCAGTGAGAATCATACGTACAAATACTTTTATGTGATGTGGTAAGTGAGTTTCATTTTTGTTTTGTGTTGCACTTTTTAAGTATTTGATGGTTTGATGTTTGAAAAATTCTTATTTGAAATAAGGTTACGTTTGTTCATTGATGAATAGGGGTATGGGGGTTGAAAAATGACACAATAACCCTTGCTAATTTTTGCGCTACTTGTTGTTTACTCATGTGCGGCCACTGTTCAACATTTTCTTTACTAACGAGATAAACTTGATTTGTATCAGCACCCATAACGCTTATGCCATCAGCTTGAAGAGAGATATCATTGGCAAGAATAAAATCTGCTCTTTTTTCGATACATTTTTTTTGCGCATTAGCAATGATGTCACAGGTTTCAGCAGCAAAGCCAATCACAAGTGGGGGACGGTTTGAAGCATGGCTAATTGTTGCCAAAATATCAGGATTTTCAACCATCTGCAAGGATGGTGGTGCTTGATGAGCATGTTTTTTGATCTTGTGTGAAGATTGCGTTTGGCTGCGCCAGTCGCAAACGGCAGCAACAAAAACTGCGCCATCGGCAGGCAAAGCATCCTGAACAGTTTGTAACATTTGATGCGCTGTTTCAACATGAATGGTTTTGACCCCTTGTGGATCGGCAAGATTAACCGGTCCACAAATAAGCGTCACTTTGGCGCCCAAATGTGTAAGAGCTATCGCAATAGCATGACCTTGTTTGCCTGAAGAGCGATTAGCAAGGTAACGCACGGGATCAATCGGTTCATGGGTAGGGCCAGAAGTAACAATGAAATGGCGACCAGCAAGTGGCCTTTCTTGCACACCCAAAAGAGTTTCTACTGCGGCTACAATGGTTAAGGGTTCACTCATGCGTCCACAGCCTGTTTCATCGCGTTCAGCCATTTTTCCAATTTCTGGTCCGACTATATGAACGCCATCTGTGCGCAGTTGTGCAACATTGCGAACCGTTGCTGGATGTGTCCACATCGTGGGATTCATGGCTGGTGCAATCAAGAGTGGGCATTGTGCTGCTAAAAGCACACAATTAGCCAGATCATCTCCTATGCCGTTGGCTATTTTTGCAATGCGATTGGCTGTAGCGGGCGCTAAAATAATAAGGTCAGCATTACGTGCTAATCGTATATGTCCAATATCATGTTCTTCTTCGCGTGAAAACAAATCACTATACACAGTATAACCGCTCAAAGCTTCAGCTGCTAAAGGGGTAATGAATTTTTGTGCTGCTTTTGTCATAATAATGTTCAAGCGTGCTCCACGTTCTTGTAAACGGCGAATCAAATCAAGCGTTTTATAGGCTGCAATACTACCGCCAATAATAAGGAGAAGAGATTTTGATTGCAATGATTGCAATTCAACAGCGCTTATTTGAGAGGGGCATGTTGTTGGAATGGAAGGATTACTTAAAAGGCGACGGGCTTCCTCTTCCATAGAGACACCATTTTTTGCGGCACGTATACGCAAAGATTCTTTGACTTCAGGTGAAAGATTACGAATGGTAATGCTAGCCATAAAATACATCCAAGAAGTGAATTGATTGCAATGATTTCATATCGGTATTTTTTAGCATATTAAGCAGATTAGAGAAGATGAAAAAGGTAAAAAGTAAGACAAACACAACAAAGCGCAATGATAAATAGACTATAACGGCCATAACGGTTGGTGCGGCTTTGTTCAATAGCAAGTTGTTTAAGGGTAGTAGGAGAAAGATTAAACCCTGTTTTTCTTATATTGTCGAGATCCTCTTCTATGCGTTGGAAATTTTGTATCAATTGCGGTGTTTTGCGTGCTAGCGAAAGGAGTGATTGCGCTCCTTCACTAAAATCTTTTGCCAGTCCCACGGGTCCTAAATTTTTGCCAATCCATTCTCTGACAATGGGTTCAGAAGCTTTCCACATGTTAAAATGAGGATCCAATGTACGGGCTACACCTTCAACGACAACCATAGTTTTTTGTAATAGTAAAAGTTCAGGTCGTGTTTGCATATCAAACAATTCAGTGACTTCAAACAATAAGGTAAGCAACTTAGCCATGGAAATGCTTTGCGCTGATTGCCCGTGAATTGGTTCACCAATGGCACGATTGGCTTGAGCAAAGCTTTCAATATTGTGGTGCGAAGGTACATATCCTGCTTCAAAATGAGCACGTGCCACCCGATGGTAATCGCGCGTAATAAAGCCGTAAAGAATTTCAGCAAGGAAATGCTTTTCTTTTTTGCCAAGTCGTCCTGTAATTCCCAAATCGACAGCAACAATACACCCTTTGGGGTCTACAAATAAATTACCAGGATGCATATCAGCATGAAAAAAACCATCACGCAATGTATGACGAAGGAAAGATTGAATGAGCGTAGTTGCGAGTGTTTTCAAATTAAAACCAGCCTCTTTGAGGGCAGAAATCTCGGATATTCTTATACCATCAATCCATTCCATTGTTAAAACGTTGCGTCCTGTTCGTTCCCAGTCAATTTGTGGAACCCGAAATCCTACGTCATGTTGAATATTTTCAGCCATTTCTGATATGGCGGCTGCTTCTAACCGTAAATCCATTTCAATACGTGTGGTTTGTGCCAAAGTATCGACCACACAAACAGGGCGTAGCCTTCGAGAAGCTGGTATATAACGCTCTTGTAAATGGGCAATGAGATAGAAGCCTCTAAGGTCTTTAGCAAAACGTGTTCTGATATTGGGACGGATGACTTTAACAGCACATTTTTTTTTATGGCCGGTTCCATCATTGTATTCAGCTGGATGGACTTGGGCAATAGAAGCGGCAGCGATGGGTGGATAAAAATTTACAAATAAATCATCAAGAGATCGACCAAGTGAACTTTCAATTTGTGCAATGGCAGCAGTGCAAGAAAATGTTTGGACACGATCTTGTAGCTGCGCCAAATCTTCCGCAATATTACGTCCAACAATGTCGGGTCTGGTAGCAAGAAATTGGCCAAGTTTTATGTAAGAGGGGCCGAGCTTATTGATGGCATAGGAAATATTTTCAGATCGTCGCTTTTTTTTTGTTTTTCGGCGCGCTATCATATTTGCTATATGATGACATAATGCTGGAAATCCTCTAAGATCATCGTGAGGTAAAGCACTTAAGACGCCTTCACGTGCTAAAACCCATCCTGCACGTATTAATTGAAAGTAAGTGGAAATTTGCACCATTTTTAAATTTTCCAACCTGAGTGCAATGCTGCGATTGCACCCGTGAGATTACGGTAGGATACTCGCGAAAATCCTGCACGATTTATCATATGGGCAAAATCATCTTGCTTAGGAAATTTACGAATAGATTCAACCAAATAACGATAAGCATCGCCATCATTTGCAATGAATTGACCAAGCTTAGGGATAGCATGGAAAGACCAAAGGTCATAAATTTTATCGACTAGAGGCATCTCGACATTTGAAAATTCTAAACATAAGAAACGCCCACTCGGTTTTAAAACACGAAAAGCTTCTCTAAGGGCTTTATCAATGTGAGGCACGTTGCGAATTCCAAAGGCAATAGTGTAAGCGTCAAAACTTTGATCTTCAAAAGGCAGATGTTCTGCGTTGGCTTCAACAAAATCAATCAGAGAGGTGAGGCCATTTTTTTGTGCGCGCTTTTTGCCGATACTGAGCATTGAGCTGTTAATATCAAGCACTGTAACATGGGCTTTTTGGCGTGAACCATTAAGAATTCGAAAAGCGATATCACCAGTACCGCCAGCGACATCAAGAACCTTCCAATTGGAAATTGCAGGTGGAGAGAGCCATGCAACCATAGAATTTTTCCACACACGGTGTAGCCCTAATGATAAGATATCATTCATCTTATCATAGTTCTCAGCAACAGAGTGAAACACACCATCAACCATAGATTGTTTTTGTGCTGCATCAACTCTTGTAAAGCCAAAAGAGTGCTCCATACCACCTTTGGCTCCTAAGCGTTCTGTTTCAGCTGTCATATACATGACCTTCCTTATTTTTCTTTTATCGTAAATGAAGTGAAGTATAGAGGAAATGTTCAAATACGAAAAAACAATATATAAAACTGTGACGTTTATACAGCCAGAAACGAAAGACTACCTTTAGATATCAAGATTAGCAACGCTTAAAGCATTGTCTTGAATAAAAGCTCGCCGAGGTTCAACTTCATCCCCCATTAAACGGGAAAAGAGTGAATCGGCATCGGTTGCATCATTGATTTTAACTTGTAAAAGAGAGCGACCATCAGGATCAAGGGTTGTTTCCCAAAGTTGTTCAGCATTCATTTCTCCAAGGCCTTTATAACGCTGGAGAGTAATGCCTTTTTTACCATTTGTAAAAATACTCTCTAAAAGGCTAACCGGTCCAAAAATGCGCTCTGACGTATCTTTACGATGTAAGAGAGGTGGAAGATTATAAACTTCTATGAAATTTTGGGAGACGCGATCAATTTGACGTGCATCCGCTGAATTAATAAGTCCCGCATCAAGGGTAATAATCTCTTTAACTCCACGTAAAATGCGTTCAAAACATAAACCCCCATTTGATGCATTATAACCAGTCCAACCACGTTCCATATCATCAGCAATTAAATCAAGACGGCTTGCCACTTTATCTGCTGTTTTTTGGGCTTTTTCTGGTGTTGAAAGGGCTTCAGGATTAAAAACTCCGGCAATGGCAGCTTGTTCAACAATTGTGCGATCATAGCGTGTATGAAGACCATTTAAAAGTTGGCGGAACACGCGAGCATCTTCAGCAAGTTTGCGCAAATCAACACCAGCACAAATCTCGCCTGTTGACAATTCTAACTTTGCTTCTTCCAATCCAGTATCAATTAAAAATTCTTCGAATGCTGCTTCATTTTTAATATATTGAGAGGATTTTCCTCGCGATACTTTATAAAGAGGGGGTTGAGCAATATAAAGATGTCCACGCTCAATCAATTCCGGCATTTGTCTAAAAAAGAAGGTGAGAAGGAGGGTACGGATATGTGCACCATCAACATCCGCATCTGTCATAATGATGATTTTATGATAACGCAATTTATCTGGTGAAAATTCATCTTTACCGATGGAGGTACCAAGAGCGGTAATGAGTGTCCCGATCATATCAGATGAGAGCATTCGGTCAAAACGTGCCCGTTCTACATTAAGAATTTTACCACGTAAGGGCAAAATTGCTTGATTTTGACGTGAACGTCCACTTTTTGCTGAACCTCCAGCCGAATCTCCCTCGACAATAAAGATTTCAGATTTCGCTGGATCGCGTTCTTGGCAATCGGCAAGTTTTCCCGGCAGAGAAGTGATATCAAGAGCTCCTTTTCGTCTTGTAAGTTCACGTGCTTTGCGTGCTGCTTCACGTGCTGTTGCAGCTTCTACCACTTTACTGATGATAAGCTTCGCTTCATTAGGATGCTCTTCCAGCCATGCTGAAAGACCTTCATTCACCAAATTTTCAACAATAGGGCGCACTTCAGAAGAAACCAATTTATCCTTTGTCTGTGAAGAAAATTTGGGATCTGGAACTTTGACAGAAAGAATAGCTGTGAGTCCTTCACGGCAGTCATCACCAGTTAAGTTAACTTTTTCTTTTTTTGCAATGCCTGAAGATTCAGCATAACCATTAATTTGACGCGTTAAAGCGCTACGAAAACCTATTAAATGGGTTCCACCATCACGCTGAGGAATATTATTTGTAAAACACAAAACTTTCTCATGGTAGGAATCATTCCACCATAGGGCAACATCAACGCTCATTCCATCCTTTTCACTTGTAATGTAAATAGGAGTGTCAAGCAGCGGTTTTTTTGTTTGGTCAATGTACTTGACAAATTCAATTAATCCACCGTCATAATGCAATTCAACGGATTGAATGTCAGCATGACGTTCGTCAACAAGAAGAATATGTATGCCAGAATTTAAAAAAGCGAGTTCCCGCAAACGACGTTCCAAAGTTTCAAAATCAAATTCAACCATAGTAAAGGTTTCAGAGCTTGGCAAAAATCTGATTTCTGTTCCACTTTCTGCATCGCAATCACCAACAATTTTTAGTGGAGAGTCGGCAACTCCATGCGTAAAAGACATTTCATGAATTTTGCCATTGCGCCTGATTTGCATCCGCAACCAAACGGACAGTGCATTAACAACAGAAACACCAACACCGTGTAATCCACCTGAAACTTTATAAGAATTTTGATCAAATTTTCCACCTGCATGAAGCTGGGTCATGATCACTTCAGCTGCTGAAATACCCTCTGTTGGATGGATATCTGTTGGAATTCCGCGACCATTATCACGAACAGAACAAGAACCATCAGCATGAAGTGTGACATTTACAAGAGTAGCATGACCGGCTAAAGCTTCATCGATAGCATTGTCCACGACCTCATAGACCATATGATGCAATCCTGAACCATCATCGGTATCACCAATATACATGCCAGGACGTTTTCGTACAGCATCAAGACCTTTGAGAACTTTGATGGAAGCGGCACCGTACTCATCACTCTGTGTCGGTGAGGTGATTTCATCACTCATAAGTTAATCCATTTCTGTATTCGATTTGCGATATTTCATCAGCTTTTTCTGAGCTTAATGTTTTGGCTAGTTATTTATGGAATAACCAATTAAATATTTACCGTATATCGGATCTATATTCAACATCTGTCAGCACATAATTAGAGAGAATGATTCTTGCATACATAAACAATGTGCATTGCGGCGTTGTATTTTGAGGTAAAAATACAAATAACAAGTCTTATAAATTTTATCTTCTACGAGGTATTAATATTTTGAGAGAGAACTCAGTTATTTGAATGTAACGATTCATGCAAAAAGTGAAATGTTATCTCTTCCCTTTGTGGTAATGAATAAAATTATCTGTCAAGCTAACTTAATCGACCTTTGTACTTTTATGAATAAATTTGGATTAAGTTTGCGCTAAAATTTTAACATTATCAATATATTCTGGAAATATATGGAAACTGTTAAGTTTTTTAACTGTTTTACAAAATACTAAGAATTTTCATTCATTAAAATAGCAGATATTTCAGTTAAGTGCGTTAGATATTATATCCGAGGAGAGTTGCATTTTAACTTTGCAAAATGGGGTGAAGATTTTGAACATACAGAAACCTATATATGCAAAACACCTTCAATTGCACTTACAGCATTTTCTTCCCAAGAATATATTTGATACTCTTATTGGAGCGTTATTTGTAGCATGGGGATTTTTATTTTCCTCTTTTGTAGAAGCTGAAACGGTTGGAGAACTGCCTTCTTTTTTTGATTCGCATGAACATTTTGTACAACCTGATACAACGGATATAATCCGTTTGCGTTTTGTAACAACTTTTGATTTTCCTCCCTTTAACTTTCTTGACAAAACAGGATATCTTGCAGGTTATAATATTGATTTATTGCGTGCTATTTGCTCGAAATTAGGCCTTGAAAAATTTTGTGAGGTAGAAGTTGTTCCTTGGGAAGAGCTTGTGGACCATGTAAAAAATGGTGGAGCAGAAGTGATTATCGCTGGTTTAAAAGAAACAATCAAAACACATCAAGATCTTGTTTTTACAAAGTCTTATTTACGATTTCCGGCTCGATTTGTTGCTTCTCGGCTTGTCAATCTTGATGCACCAATCAGCAATAGACTAGCACATTTAAACAGTGGATTTTTATTCAACAGCGCCCATGAAAAGCTGTTCCAGATTTATTTTCCTGAAGCCAAAGGACAGGGATTTAACAATAGGGAAGAGCTCTATAAAGCGCTACAGGATCATAAAATTGATCTTATTTTTGATGATGGATTTGCTTTATCTTTATGGTTAAATGATGCAAGATCCATCAATTGCTGCCATTTTGTTGGAGGGGCGTATATGGCTCCACAGTTATTGGGGCAAGGAATGCGTCTTGCTGTTGCAAAAAAGAACGAAAAATTGGTTGATATACTCAATTATGCTCTGAAATCCCTAGAAGATGATGGCAAGCTCTCAGAGCTTTATCTGCGTTATTTTCCTGTTAGTTTTTATCGATGAATACTTTCCTTAAGTGAGGGCTGTTAGTCTTTCGGTGCCCAGTCGGTAGGAAATAGCCTCTGCGAGATGATGGCGTGAAAGATGGTCTGCTTCGTCGAGATCAGCAATGGTGCGTGCAACTTTGAGAATGCGGTGATAGGCACGTGCAGAAAGGTGCATCTTTTCACTCACATCCCGTAAGAGTTTAGCTGCGTTTTGGTCAGGAATAGCAATTTCTTCAATGATTTTAGCAGGGCAATCACCGTTGGTACGAATATGATCAAGTCCCAGTTTAACAAAACGTTTGACTTGAATCGCACGACACCGCGCGACTCGTTTTGCAACATCGCAGCTTTTTTCTGATTGTTCTGATTGCATAAGATCCATAGCTGTTAAAGCAGGAACATCGATTCGTAAATCAATTCGGTCGAGAAGAGGTCCAGAAATGCGGGATTGATAATCGATTTGACAGCGTATTCCTTTTGCGCAAACATAGTCTTTTTCGCCTGCCATACCGCATCGACAAGGGTTCATTGCGGCAATGAGTTGAATGCGGGCAGGATAGCTGATATGGTGGTTTGCACGGGCGATAACACATTCTCCACTCTCTAAAGGTTGACGAAGAGAATCGAGGACTTGTGGAGAAAATTCAGGTAATTCATCAAGGAATAAAACGCCATTATGTGCGAGTGAAACTTCTCCTGGTCGTCCTTTAAGTCCACCACCGATCATTGCTGCCATAGAAGCAGAATGATGCGGAGCACGAAAGGGGCAGTGAAGTGAAATGGTATTATGGACTGTGTCTCCTGTGATGGAAGCAATTAGAGAAACGTCTAAAAGCTCACGGCTATCAAGAGGTGGCAAAATGGAAGGTAAGCGTTGGGCTAACATAGATTTTCCGGCGCCAGGAGGACCTACAAACAAAAGATTATGTCGTCCAGCTGCACAAACTTCTAATGCCCGTTTGGCGGTTTTCTGTCCTTTAATTTCGCAAAGGTCTGGAAGCTCAGTTTGTATAGTATATTGGCGCGGTTGTGGACGTTTTTGAATTTGGATTCCTTTAAAATGATTGACCATGGTGAGAAGAGTCTCGGGAGCGAGAATATTCATCTCTGCATTTGCCCATGCTGCTTCAGGTCCGCATGAATGGGGACAAATAAGCCCTTTATCGCGTGATAAAGCTGTCATTGCAGCTGGTAAAACGCCGTTAACGGCGGTGATAGAGCCATCCAGTGATAATTCGCCTAAAATAATGTAATCTTGCGCGACCTCAGGAGGAAGAAGTCCCATAGCAAGCATTAAGCCTACAGCGATTGGTAAGTCATAGTGCGATCCCTCTTTAGGTAGATCAGCTGGCGCAAGATTAATCGTAACCCGTTTATTAGGCATAGAAAGCCCACAAGCATGGAGAGCTGCTTGTACGCGTTCACGACTTTCTGCGATTGCTTTATCAGCTAATCCGACAATAGCCATTCCTATTTTACCGGGGGAAATCATAACCTGTACATCAACAGGCACTGCTTCTAGACCACGAAAAGCAACAGTTGTGACACGTGCGATCATCAATTTGCTCCCCCCTTTTTACTTAGGGAAGACAATCATATCTACACATAAAAATCAAGAAGTGTCTCTATGGTTTTTTTGAGTGAGAGATCTATATAGGGGTGCAGGTTTTTATAGCGCAACCATAGAGAGTAATTTGTACAAATTTAACCATTATTATATGTGGTTAAATAAAACATTTATAATGAGCTAAATGAATATGGTAGGAAAAAAGGAGCGAGGCTGTTTATGTTGCACAGCAGTGCAAGATTTTGTGAATATAAGGGGAGGAGACGTTATGCATCGTAAGAAAAGAATGTTATTTGCTGTGATCAAACGTATGAAATATCCAGAGTAGGTATGTTTATCTTTCTTGTTCGATGTTATTTATAGTACAAAGTGATGTAAAGTATATTGAAGGTATCTGATTTGATGGTATATCAGACGGGAGTTTTTTTTAAATCAGGAACCATGCGCAGAGTATTTATAGGTCTATCCTTCGTCTGTGCGTTTCCGCAACCGGTTGCAGCATTTGAACTTTTCGGTATTCCTCTTTTTGGTCAAAAGAAAAAAAATTCCTCTTCTCATGTCAGTGGTACGGAGAAGTTTTATAAAGTTGATGTCGTTACATCACCAGGTGCTCCATCAGAAGGCGTTAAAATAGTTAAGGCTGTATCTTCTCTCGTCGTTGATCAAGATAAAGCATTCAGTTCTTCTGGCTTGTTGGCTAAAGCGCGTTCAGATTATCAGGCAATTCTTTCTGCTCTTTATGCTGATGGACGCTATGGCGGTGTTATTAGTATTAAGATTAATGGCTTAGAAGCTGCTGATTTAAGCCCGGTGACTCAACTTCCAGCACAATCTAATATTGTTATTACCATTGATGCCGGTCCACAATATATTT
The DNA here is from genome assembly GCF_023920105.1 of Bartonella taylorii. Classification (NCBI taxonomy): domain Bacteria; kingdom Pseudomonadati; phylum Pseudomonadota; class Alphaproteobacteria; order Hyphomicrobiales; family Bartonellaceae; genus Bartonella; species Bartonella taylorii. The sequence continues at coordinate 1,673,141 of NZ_CP083693.1, read as the reverse complement.
TTAGTGTTGCAGGTATCGATAAAGTTGCCCCATTCGTAAAATATAAAACCAATAGAATGCCCACAATTGCAGAATTGGGTTATCAGGTTGGGGCTGTTGCCAAATCTGAAACCATTCTGAAAGCAGAAAGATGGGCAATTGAAGGATGGCGTCGACAGGGTTATGCTAAAGCTAAAGTTATGAAAAGTGAAGTTGTTGCTGATCATGCATCACGTCTCATTGATGCGCAGATTGCTGTTGATCCTGGACAAGAAGCTTATTACGGCCCTTTAACTGTGCGTAATGTTAGTAAGAAGCCAAGCGTAGATTTAGCCTATATTGCATGGATGACAGGATTGAAGGTAGGCCAAAAATATGATTCTGATGCATTAGCCAAAGCGAATGAAAGACTTGCAAGACTTAATATTTTTCGTGCTGTGAATATACGTGAGGCTGATACAATTAACCCTGATGGGAGTTTACCGCTTATGCTTGTTTTAGAAGAACGTAAACCACGACGTTTCGGTGCAGGCGGTAGCTATTCAACATTAGATGGTGCTGGTTTTGAAGCTTATTGGATGCATAACAATCTTTTTGGTCATGCAGAACGCCTTAAAGTTGAGACAAAAATAAGCGGTATTGGTAGTAACAAGAAGGAATCGTATAATCTGAAAAATTTTGATTATCTTTTCGGCAGCACATTTATAAAGCCTGGTATATTCACTCCTGATACGGACTTTAGAACAGAACTAAAAATACAGCAAGATGTCTTAGACAATTACACGACAAAAGCCATCAAAGGAAAGTTTGGTATAACGCATATCTTTAATAGTAATTTATCAGGACAGGTTGCTGTAGAAGCTTCTCATGGTTATTCACACGATGTCTATTTTGGGAACCGTCATTTCACAACAATTGGGTTACCCAATAGTTTGATTTACGATAGTCGTAATAATAAACTTAATGCGACCAAAGGCTTGTATGGTGAAGTGAATGTTGAACCTTTTTATGAAATACGCTCTAACAATTTTGTAGCAAAAATGACTGTGGAAGGTCGTTCTTATTGGGCGTTGGGTAAAAGGGATCGTTTTATTTTTGCAGCGCGGGCAAAGCTTGGTAAAATTCTTGGAAGTGATAAAGCACAAATACCTTCAGATACGCTTTTTTTTGCTGGTGGTGGTGGATCTGTTCGTGGTTATGCTTATCGCAATATTGGTATCAAAACAGAAAATGATGCTGTTGTCGGGGGGCGGGCGCTTGTTGAGGGGTCAGCAGAGTTACGTTTTTCTTTAAACGATAAGATAGGGGTTGTAAGCTTTCTTGATGGAGGGTTCGTAGGTGAAAAAGCGTTTGTTGATTTTTCTCAAAAAATAAAATGGGGAGCTGGTATTGGAGGTCGCTATATGACAGGTCTTGGTCCTTTACGTATTGATTTAGCTTTTCCTCTTAAGCGAGAAAAAGGTGATCCTCGTATTGGTTTTTATGTGGGTATAGGGCAAGCGTTTTAATGAAAAAAAATGTGCGTTTATCGGCTTTCTTATTTGGTCTTTCATTTTTTTTGGTGAGCGCTTTTGTTTTTGCCCAGAAAGACAATTCATCCTCTAGCGAAGCAACAGTGGATGATCGCTCATGGTTTGTCTCTTTGATTGAACGCAGACTTTCAGCGCCCAATCGCCAAGTTCGTTTATATAATATGCGAGGGACATTATTTTCTCAAACGTCAATTGATGCTATTACTGTGAGTGATAAAAAAGGTGTTTGGCTTAAAATTACCAATGCTAAAATGGACTGGAACCGCCTAGCGTTACTGAGGGGACGCATGGATATTAACCAGCTTTCAGCAGAACGGATTACGTTTTTACGCAAACCACATGACAATTATTCTCTTATCGCTTCTCTTGAGGCGGGGAAGTTTTCTTTACCAAAATTGCCACTTGCCATTTCTATAGACACGCTTACGGCTAAACACGTAATATTTGAACAGGAGCTCTTGGGTTTTTCTGCTGATGTGTCCTTAAAAGGGAATCTAACCTTAGCTAATGGTGATTTTGATGTCGATATAGCAGCTCATCGTTTAGATGCACCGGGATCTTTGTCTATTCTAACGAAGATATCGGATAGCAATCGTACAGCTAAAATTGATATTTCTGCTGATGAATCACAAAATGGCATTTTGGCGAATATTTTTAACATTGAAAAGCGTCCTGCATTAAATCTTTCCATAAGAGGTGATGGTACTTTCGATGATTTAGTTGTCAGCCTTTTTTTAAAAGCCGATCACCATCCTGTTTTGGATGGCAATGTTATTCTTGCAAGTGTTGCAGAAGGGCACAGTTTTTCTACTAAATTGGTAGGAACACTCGGTCCTTTAATACCTCCACAATATCGTAGCCTCTTTGAATCTGATATGACGTTGAAAGCAGAGGCGAGAATGACAAAAGAAGGTGTGAAGCACCTTGATCATATGGTGATTCAGAGTAAAACAATGAATATTTTGGCTAATGCTGAAATAACAACAGATGGATTTTTGCGGCGGCTTTTTATTGATGGCAAAATGGCTCTTGATAAGGAAAATGATGCTACTCATTTATCAGCGTCAGAAATGCCAATGCGTGCGGATAATCTTGCTTTAAATATTGATTATGGCCGTGAAGGGCAACAATCTTGGAATGGTCGGCTTGTTGTACATCAGTTGAGCAATAAAAATATTCGTATTCGTGATGCGATTTTTGATATGGGGGGAGTGAGCGAAAATCTTGATAATGCAGCTTCTCGTCATGTCGGTATTCAAATTAAGGGAACGCTTCAAGGGATTGAAAAAAGTAAGAGCATATTGGGAGAAGGTCTAGGACAAACAGTTCACGTGCATTTAGATACGGATGTTGTTTCTAAAAAGCCAGTTTTGATTCATGATTTTAGTGTTACGGGTCAGGGGTTTTCTGCTTGGTTAAAAGGAAAAATGAATCGTTTTGTTTTTAAAGGTGACCTTGGTTTAAAAGCCCAAACACTAGCTCCTTTTAGTTTACTAAGTAGACAATCACTCTCTGGTAGTACAGATATTAAAGCCAAAGGAACTATCGGTTTAATTGACGGCGTTTTTGATCTTGAATTATCAGGGATGGCTGACAATATGAAAATAGGTGTGGAGCCTTTTGATCGTTTTTTCAAAGGAAATTTTATTCTTTCAGGTGGTGCTGCTTACGACACGGCGAGTTTGATTTTGCGTCGTTTAGATTTGAAAAGTCAATACGCAAACATAAAAGCTGATGGATATTTTTCAAGTGAGAGCGCTAAAATGGATTTCTATGCTCAAATATCTGATTTAGCCAAATTGGATTCGAGAATGAACGGTGCACTCACAGTCCAAAGTACTGCTAGAGGGCGTAATAACCTTATAAAATTTAATACAAATGCCCATGTTTCTGAAGCATTTTTAGTGGGGAAAAAACTAAAGAACACAACACTTACTATAAAAACTTTGATGGATAATACATCTCCGAGTGCTTCTTTAACGGGTTCTATAAAGGGAGAAGGAACTTTTTCTGAGAAACCATTGCATTTATCTGCTTCTTTTAAGGATTCTAATCAAATTCGAAAACTTGAAGATATCAATATTAGAGGGGGAAGTGCAAAAATAACCGGTGACCTTTCTCAAAAACTTGGAGGTTTTGTGAAAGGAGCTTTGCATATTGACGCTGATGATATTTCAGTGCTTGCTGCATTATTTTTGCAGGAGGGTAGTGGAAAGGTAAAAGGAGATTTTATTTTTGACGAACAAAATGGCAGGCAAAAAGCCAATCTAAAGACGCATGTTGACCGTTTAAGCTTTGCAAAGAATAAAATTAAAAAGTTGGAAGTCAAAGCAGATGTATTTGACCCTTTGGGTATGGCTCAGTTTGAAGGCTTTATCAATGCAGACCATATTCAAACGCCTTTTATGATGGTTAATCGTTTAAATGCTTATGCTAATGGCAACGATGGGCAAACAGTTTTTAATGTTAAAGCGATGTTGCCTAATGATATAAACGCACGACTTTCTGGCCGCATGGTTACAGCGAGATTTCCAGAAGGTATAAAACGAGAAATGCAGATTGAAACCATAGATGTTAAACAACACAATCTTCATGCGACATTGCCTAAATCGGCTACGATTGTTTTTGATAAAGATGGAATGACAATAAATGAATTAGGAATCGCAATTAATGGAGGCAAAGTTATACTTGCAGGAAATGTGCAAGATACCCTTAATCTGCACCTCACAATGAATGCGCTTCCTGCTGCTTTAGCCAATTTATGGAAATCCAATCTTGGAGCAGCTGGTACTTTAACAGGGCAGGTTATAATTCGAGGTCCTTTTAAAAAACCTGATGTGACCTATGATATAAAAGGTGAGGGGCTAACAACTCATGCTCTCCAAGATAAAAAAGTAATGCCATTTGTGCTTGCTGCTACAGGTAAAACAGTAGAACAAAACCTTATTTTGAATGCAAATTTAATGGGAGAAGGGGTACAAGCACAAGCACAAGGTCGTATATCTTTAGATAAAAATACGCTTGATCTCCATGTTAATTTGCAAGATTTTCCTGCGCGTTTGGTTAATAGTTTTATTGAAGGACAAGCGCTTGGAGGAACAATTGTAGGCAAGGTTGATATTGGTGGAACAATGAAAGATCCATCTGCTCATTTTGAACTTTCTAGTCAAAACTTGACTGCTATGACGCATAAAGGACCTATGTCGATTAATATGAATACCCGTGGTTCTTACAAAAAATCAACTTTTCATATTGAGAATATAATAGCAACTGGAGATAAAGGATTAGATCTCTCTATAAATGGGCCTGTTTCTTTCAATGGTTCAGAGGCCAGATTGAATGTTAAAGGAACAATGCCTCTTGCTTTTGTTGATCTATTATTAGCTAAGCGTGGTGCGCATGTAACGGGTACAGTCAGAATTGATGCAACTCTTAATGGTGAATTATTGAAGCCACAGTTGGTAGGGGATCTTTCTATAGTTGATGGTAGTTTTTTTGATTCAAAAACAAATGTAGGGTTGAACAATATAACAATTGAAGGCAAATCGAATGGGGATCATATTCTTATAGAAAAAGCTTCAGCTTCTTCATCTGAGGGGGGATCAATTTCTGCTTCAGGCCGTATCTCTCATGATGGAGAGACAGATTTGGTGTTTAATCTTGATCACGCAAATTATAATGATGGTTCGATGATTCTTGCAACGTTGTCCGGCAAGATGACAATGACGGGCCATTTTTTAGGCAACCTTGTTATTGGTGGTGATGTCATCGTTGAAAAAGCTGAAGTTCTTGTTCCGGATCATTTTCGAAACGCAAAATTTCTTAATATTAAGAATAAGAATTTAACTAAATCGATTCAAAAAACGCTTGAACGTGCTGACGTTAAGATAACTACCAAAACTCGTAATATCTCTCAAGAATCTTCATCTGTTATGTTATCAGATATGCGTATTACGGCACACAATCAGTTTTTTGTACGTGGACGAGGGTTAGATACTGAACTAGGAGGGCGCATTAACTTAGCAGGACCACTGAATGATGTGCAACCAGTTGGTGAGTTTAGGATGATTCGTGGACGTTTTGATATTCTTTCACAGCATCTTAATTTTGACCAAGGACAAGCAAGTTTTAGCGGTAATCTTAATCCTACGGTTTATTTTGTCACCAACAATAATAGTGGTGATATTCGCGTTACGGTAACTATAAGTGGAACGATTGATAATCTTGATATTAATTTTTCTTCACAACCGAATTTACCACAGGATGAGATCTTGGCACGTTTGATTTTTAATCGCTCTCTTAATGAGTTATCACCATTTCAGATTGCTCAGCTTGCGGCAGCGGCAGCTGATCTTGCAGGAGCTTCTAATACATCTTTATTGAATGCTCTACGGGCTAAAATTGGTCTTGATGATCTTGATGTTATCGTTGATGAAAAAGGTAATACGGGTTTACGCGTTGGACGTTATATACACAATAACATTTATTTAGGCTTTGAAGCAGGGTCGGATGGAAAGACGAAAGGGACAATTAATTTAGACATTTCACGCAATCTCAAAGCTAAAGGCGCCATAGGAAATGAAAAAAATTCTAGTGTGGGTTTATTTTATGAAAGAGACTATTAACGATTGAAGTTCTTAAGTTCCAATTACTGAAGTGTTATGCACTTAACTCTCTAAGGCAGAGGAAGATTAAAACTGAGGTGAGGAATCTCATAAAAGAAGAAGCTTTTTTATAAAATCGTGAGAAGATACGCCTGAAATATTTGTTTTTTGTTTATTACATTTTTTCAATGAGGGGCAAGCTCTTCACGAAAAGCAGCACTTTGTTATATTGCTCATTCACGCACTTGTTTTAATATTTCTCGTTGCTCCAAATTGCACCCCACGCTGGCACTGGTAAATATTATAATGCAAAATCATTGTGCACCGCCAATATTTACTAATTCAAGTGTCAAGCGGACACATCATTCACTTTGTCAGCTTCCAATTTTGCCAACTGTTCTTGCATTGAGACGGTTTATGAAATGTATATTTATTGTTTGCCTAAATAGTTTTTTACCCTCACGTTGACTCGTCTTGTGATGTACAAGCAAACAATTTTTTGATTCCTGCATGGCAAGGATTTAAAATGAAAAAATCTTACAGTATTCAGAGGTTCTATTCAAATTGCAAAACAATGAATTATCATTATAAGTCAATGTGTTGTGTTTTCTTGAAGATGCATTTTTAAGGTCACTTTTTTGTAATGATAACTATCATAGCTATGCAATGTTTTCCTTTTTTAGCAGTAAGGAATGATAGGAATATTGTTTTACTTTTCACCTGTTTTTTTAGCGTATTGGGATTATAACTTTTATCAGCGTGTGTATTTTATCTTTCAAGAAATTAAGGTGCTTAATGTCATTCTAGTTCCTAGACATGAGAGTAAAACGTACAGTTTAGTCCAAGGCATCCGCTACAAGAAGAAGTTTAATGATAAATCCTCAACTTGTTTCTCTTCAATGTTTCTTTTTATGCTAAGCTTATCGACAATTTGCGGTGTAATCTATAACAGGCAGCACGGAAATAGGTGGTAGATAAAGGTGTATCATCCAGATTTATCATTATAGTTTTTGGCAGCTGTTTCAAAATTTGAAGTCTACTTTTTTGCAGCCACAAAAATTCATAATGTTTACGGATGCTATACCATTTGCCTGCGGAAAGAGGAAACTCTTGCTATTGAGCCCTTGTTTGTAAAATAAGATGAATTTCCTCAATAAAACAACAGGGAAGTTCTTCAATTCTCATACAAATCCTGAAAATGTGTCTTCAATAAATTGTAAATTTTTTGCCAATCGTTGTGCTTAATGTAATAACTTCCTCTTGAGAACACCCCTATTATTTACAAAGGAATATGACTATCTATCCACTTTTTATCACAAATGCTTACTTAGGTGAAATTAAGACTTATGCTGTTTGAATTGGATATTGTGAAGTTTTTTGTAAAAACCATTTTCCTTTGCAAGCAATTCTTTTTGAGTACCTTGTTCGACCAGTTGACCATTTTGTATAACAACAATTTTATGAGCACGAGCAATCGTTGAAAGGCGATGGGCAATGGTGATAGTCGTGCGCCCTTTTATGAGATGATGAAGGGCTTCATTAATTTGTGCTTCAGTATGCGAATCTAATGCACTTGTTGCTTCATCAAGAATCAGAATTTCACTATCATGAAGCATTGCTCTGGCGATAGCGAGTCGTTGTTTTTGTCCACCTGAAAGATTACAGCCATTATCACCTATCTGTGTATCATAGCCATTTGGTAGATCCATAATAAAGTCGTGAGCATTGGCTGCTTTTGCTGCTTTAATAATGTCTTCGTCGCTGGCTCCTGCTTTTCCAAGCTCAATATTATATTTAACAGTTCCGTGGAAGAGAAAAGTATCCTGTCCTACATAGGCTATCAGATTTCTAAGGGAGCGAAATGTAGTATAACGAATGTCTTGATCATTAATCAATATGCGTCCTTTTGTGGGGTCATAAAGGCGCATAATAAGGTTTATAAGGGTTGATTTTCCCGAACCAGATGGCCCTACCAACGCTGTCATTTTTCTAGGTTCTATCTCTAGATTAATATTCCTCAATACCATTTTGTTATCCGTATATGCAAAAGAAACGTTTTCAAAACGGATAGTTCCTTGTGTTTTATCTAAAGCTTTAGCTTTTGCATGTTCTATAACAGTAAGAGGACGATCGAGAATTTCAAACATCGTACGGATATTGACCAAGCCAGCTTCAATTTTAACACGTACATTTGCGAGTCTTTTTGCAGGCTCGTAAGCAAGAAGTAGAGCAACAATAAAAGACATGAACTCACCTTGAACGCCTGTACGCTGTGTTGCAAGATAACCGGAAAAACAGATAATACCCGCAATGGCAACACCAGCGAGTGTTTCCATAATCGGATTTGTAATGGCTTGAAGTGTTGCAATAGTGTTTGCTTGTTTTTCAACATCGCAAATAGCTTTGTCCATACGTTTTTTCATTAACTCTTCTAATGAAAAAGCTTTGATAACCCGAATACCAGTAGAACTTTCTTGTACGATTTTGATAATTTCACCAAGCGAAAGGAGTTCTTTTTCCACAAGGCTACGAACACGTTTTAAAGCCATTCGAACCCCTAAAAAAGCCAGTGGTCCTATTATTAAAGTAATGGCAATTAACGTAAAATTTTGAATGAACATGACAAGCAATAGTCCACTAACAGAAAGTAAATCACGTACAAAAGTTGTAATAATTGTATCAATGATATTACGCGCGGCTGTAGCATTGTGGGTTACGCGCACAAGAAGGTCAGATGAAGTATTATTATGATAAAAAGAGACTCCCTGTTCCATAAGACGCGCGTAAATTTTACGCTGTTGTTCAGCAACAATACTGTTGCCTGCTTTGCTCAAAAAGTAAGTTTGGGCAAAAGTTGCAATCCCTTTGAGGATAAAAATGAAAGCAATGACACTGGAAATCAGAACAATCATACCAAAATTTTGCGCGTCAATAATATAATTGACAACGTCACGCATAATCCATGCACTGGCTGCCGTTGTGCAGGAAATAATGATCATTGAAAAAATAGCAGCACCGTACCAACGTGCATGTTTATGGAAATTTTCTCGCAGAAGACGGATGATAAGATGTTTATCAAAAGCAGAAATTTGTTTTTTGATCATGAAGTGCTTCTATATTTTATTGTTGTTTTATGCAAGATTGAAGCACTCTTATTAAAGACATTTAGTCGTTTTTGATAATAAAGAGTATTCTCTTAATGAGAGAGGCTGACGCATAACAGCCATTAATATAAAAGTACTACAATAACAACATGCAGCACTTTTAAATCATATCCATATCCCAACTCTAGATGAGTTGCATTTTATATATTATCTCAATGAAATATTACTTAGGTGCTATCACCATCATCATTTGACGACCTTCAAGTTTTGGTTCAGATTCGATTTTAGAAATTTCACTGGTATCCTCTTTCACCCGCTGAAGAAGCTTTAATCCAAGATCTTGGTGTGCCATTTCACGACCACGAAAACGCAAAGTAACCTTTACTTTATCACCATTACCAATAAAGCGATGAACGGCTTTGAGCTTAACTTCATAATCATGCACATCAACATTGGGACGCATCTTAATCTCTTTGATTTCGATGACCTTTTGCTTTTTACGTGTTTCAGCGGCTTTTTTTTGGGTTTGATATTTCAATTTGCCCAAATCGATGATTTTACACACGGGCGGTTCTGCATTTGGTACAATTTCAACCAAATCAAGCCCTGCATCTGCGGCCATAGCAAGTGCTTCTTGTATTGCAACAATTCCCTGATGTTGTCCTTCATCATTGATAAGCTGAACGCGAGGAACCCGAATGTCCTGATTTGAGCGTGGCCCGTCTTTCTGGGTAGGTGTTATTTTAAACGGTCTACGAATGGTTTATGCTCCTTAATTTTGATTAATCTACAATATAATTTAATATACAATTATACACAGAAAAACAACTAGAATTCGCGCTTTTTTCATTATTTGATTTATGACTTTGTGGGCTGATTTGGAAGATAGAAGTTTTTCTTTTATAAGAGAAAATGTTTTATGAAGGAAAAGAATCATGGACCAAAATATTTCTTGCCAATTTTTTTCGTTTGAAGGTACTGCTCTTGCAGTGCGTCATCGTAAAGGCCGCAGCTCTCCTAGTCTTGTTTGGCTTTCTGGCTATCAATCCGATATGTTGGGGAGTAAGGCGGTGATGGTTGATAATTTTGCTCAGAAGAATGACTTGTCTTGTTTACGTTTTGATTATTCTGGCCATGGAGAGTCTGAGGGTGATTTTTTTCAAGGAACGATTTCACGTTGGGTGAAGGAAAGTCTGGCAACTTTTGAAGCTTATTGTGAAGGACCACAAATTTTGATTGGTTCCTCTATGGGGGGATGGATTGCTCTCAAGCTTGCTATGATGCTAGCGCAGAAAAATAAGAGCCTTGCTGGTATGGTGTTGATTGCGCCGGCTCCTGATTTTACGCAAACATTAGTGGAACCAGAATTAGGGCCGGAGGAATGGAAAATTTTGGAAGAAAAAGGGTATATTGAACGACCTGCAGTTGGTGATACCGAGCCGATGCCTTTTACAAAGGCTTTGATTGAAGATGGACGAGACAACTGTGTTATGAAAGGATGTATTGATGTTGGATGTCCGGTTCATATTTTGCAAGGGATGGAAGATACAGAAATACCCTATCAGCATACATTGTCTTTACTTGATCATTTGCCTTTACATGATGTAACATTAACACTTATTCGTGATGCAGATCATCGGCTTTCGCGTCCGCAGGATTTAGAATGCCTCGAAACAGTGTTGAGGTCATTAATTGACCGAATTAATGCAGGATAAGGGGGCAAGTTCATTGATGATGAAGACATAATGTATGACCGTTTATGAACAACATTTTATTTTCTCTGATCGTATTGTGCCTCTACGTGTACGCAAACATAAATGCGCGCGCCGTCTTACATTGCGTATTGATGCAAGTGGGCAGGGAATTTTTGTAACAGCACCGCCAACGCTAAGTCTCTGTTCGGTTCAAGATTTCATTGAAAAGCACCGATTTTGGATTGAAGCACGTCTCACGTGTGTATGTGTTTCTCACGAAAATGCGTATCTCAAAAAAGGTAAAACGATTCCTGTATTGGGTGTCGCGCATACCATAAGACATAAAGAAGGGCGTGGGGTATCGGAAATTATTGTAGGGGAAGCAGGACAAGAACCTCAAATTATCGTTTATGGTCAATTAGAATATTTGCCAAGGCGTGTTGCTGATGTTCTAAAAAAACAGGCAGCGCTTACTATAGCGCCATTGGTTGCATATTATGCACGTAAAGTAGAGCGTAAAGTGAAGTCAGTTTGTTATAAAGATACGAAAAGTCGTTGGGGATCTTGTTCAATAGACAAGCGTCTTTCTTTTTCTTGGCGTCTTATTATGGCACCAAAAGAAATTGTTGAATATGTCGTTGCGCATGAAGTCGCTCATCTTGTTGAAATGAATCACGGACCAAAGTTTTGGAACCTTTGTGAAAAGCTTTGTCCAGATAGTAAAACGTATCGTGCTTGGTTGAAGGAAAATGGTCATATGCTGCAAGCAATCAATTTTCATTCATATAAGTTAGAAATATAAAAAGCCCTTAAAAGGTAATATTTGATGGAACTTTCTGTTGAGTGTGCCGTTATGTGTGTGCTTTGTCACTCATGGGTGAAGAAGCCATTGAAGCCTCAGCACGATTGTCTTCCCCTGCCTAGTGTGCTGAGTGCTTTCAATGTTTTTGCTTTATCTTTTTTATAATTCAGCTTAATAATTTCTGGTGATCCCTCAGTTCAGATTGGAAAAGCGCTATGCCTGTCCTTACAGATCCACTTCAACTATTACAGGCTCTTATTCGTTGTCCTTCTGTCACACCTCATGAAGCGGGTGCCTTATCAACTTTGGAACAATTTCTAGCAAAGATGGGGTTTCATATTGAACGTCCTGTTTTTTCAGATAAAAATACAGAAGATGTTGAAAATCTTTATGCAAAAATGGGGGGAGAAGGGCCGCATCTTATGTTTGCGGGCCATACTGATGTTGTGCCACCAGGTGCGTTGGAACACTGGATACATCCTCCCTTTGAAGCTGTCATAGATAAAGGGAAGTTATATGGGCGGGGTGCTGTTGATATGAAGGGTGGAATTGCTTGTTTTGTTGCGGCACTGGCTCGAGTTCTTGAGAAACAGTCCATTAAAGGAATGGTAAGCTTTCTGATTACCGGTGATGAAGAAGGCCCTGCTGTTAATGGTACAGTCAAACTTCTCAAATGGGCAGAACGAAAAGGTGAAAAATGGACTGCAGCTCTTGTGGGAGAACCAACAAGCGTAAAAGTTGTTGGTGATGTGATCAAGATTGGACGTCGAGGATCAATTTCTGGTATCATCACGGTTAAAGGTTGCCAAGGACACGTTGCCTTTCCTGAGCGGGCAGCTAATCCATTGTCTTTAGCAAGTAAGCTTATTCAGGCGTTGACACAAACTGCTTTAGATCAAGGATCGGAAAATTTTCAACCAAGTAATTTGGAATTAACAACTGTTGATACGGGGAATTCGGCGGTGAATATTATTCCAGCGCAAACAACAATCCGTTTTAATATACGCTACAACGATCTTTGGACAAAAGAAATGCTTAAGGCCAAAATTGAAAAGCGTCTTGCTTCAATACAACCAAAAAACAAGTCTGATCAATACCCCTGCTATAAGCTGGAATGGATTCCAAGTTTGGGAGATGTTTTTTTGACAAAAAATGATAAACTCATTAAGCTTTTATCAAATGCTATTAAAAGCGTAACAGGAAATACACCAGAATGTTCAACTTCAGGGGGGACTTCGGATGCGCGATTTATTAAGGATTATTGCCCAGTGGTTGAATTTGGTTTACCGGGGCAATCGATGCATATGGTAGATGAGTGTGTAACTCTTGATGCACTGGAAACTCTCACTGTTATTTATGAGCGTTTCATTGTTGATTTTTTTGCGTAAAAAAGAAGCGATTGTTTTTTTTAACATTTTTACCACAAATTAAAAACCGTGAATGTTATATAGTAATTGATGGGAAGGCAGCTTAGAATCATAAAGATTTTAGTTTGCCAATTGGTTGATAATGTAGTCAAGAAGGATGCGTCCTTTGTTTGTCGCTTTTAAGCGCCGATTTCCTAGCATTTCTACTAGCCCTTGTTGTTGTAAATCGATAAGCCTTTCTATTGATAAACCCTTGGGGTTTAAGATTTCATAACGAGTAAGATTCAAACCTTCGCAAAGACGCAAGCCCATGAGGAGCATTTCATTCGCTTGTTGCTCTTTGGTCAAGTGTTCTGTTTCAACACAGCCATGCCCCGTAGTTTCTACTAGATCAAGCCAATGTTCAGGATATTTTTCATTTATTGTGACATAACGTTCATGACTTTCAATGGGAAAGGAAAGTGCTTTTGAAGAGGTAGAGGAGTGATTTGGTGTGTGCTCAATAAAGCGACCATGAGCTCCAGGTCCAAAGCCTGCATATTCATGATAACGCCAATAGAGAAGATTGTGTGCTGATTCAGCACCGGGGATTGCGTGATTTGAGATTTCATAGGCTGGAAGTCCATGTGTAGTAGTTATTTCTTGGGTAAGATGATACAGGTCTGCTGCGAGTTCTGAAGCGGGGAGGATAAGCCTTCCTGCGGCATGAAGCCGTTTAAAAGCTGTTCCTTCTTCGATAGTCAGTTGGTAAAGAGAAAGATGATCTGCTGCCAAGTCAATGGCTTGAAAAAGTTCATCTTTCCATTGCTCGAGTGTTTGCTCGGGGCGGGCATAAATGAGATCAAAGGATAAACGTGGAAAGATTTTCCGGGCCAAAGCAATAGCGTGAAGAGCCTGTTTTACATCATGGAGACGGCCAAGTTGTCGTAGTGCCTTGTCATTGAGTGCTTGTACACCCAAGGATAAGCGGTTAACTCCTGCCGCTCTGTATCCGCGAAAGCGTGCTGCTTCTACACTTGATGGGTTGGCTTCCAGTGTGATTTCAACTTTATCATCGACCGTCCACTTTTTTGCAAGTGCTTGCAATAAAGCATCAACAGTTTGAGGGGTCATAAGAGAGGGTGTACCCCCACCAATAAAGATACTTGTAATATGACGTGGACCTATTTTATGATATTGCGTTTCTATTTCTCGTTCAAAAGCGGTTACAAAGCGTGGTTGATCAACGCCACGGGCACGAACGTGTGAATTAAAGTCACAATAAGGACATTTAGTAGCGCAAAAAGGCCAATGAATATAAATGCCAAAAGCTTCATTCATGAGAGCGTTAAAAGGTTTTCTGCTAAAAGCTTGAAAGCACGCGCACGATGCGAGAGGGGTGTTTTATCATTGAGCTTCCAGCCATGTTTTTGCTCTGTTGACATTTCACCAAAGGTATTTTCATATCCATCTGGTAAAAAAATAGGATCAAAGCCAAAACCTTTGTCTCCACGTGGTGGCCAAATGAAAGTACCTTCAACGCACCCACGGAAATAGTCTGCATGAGCATCGGGCCATGCAATACAGATGACTGATATAAATCGACCTTTCCGTTGGCTTTTTTCATGTGCTCCAATTTTTTGGAGTTCGTCTTCTACTTTTTGCATAGCTTTTGAAAAGTTACGTGTGCCATCGGGTTGAAGAGCGAGATCAGCTGTATAAACACCCGGTGCACCACCCAATGCATCCACTTCCATGCCAGAATCATCAGAAAGAGCCGGAAGTCCTGTATTTTTTGCTGCTGCAAAAGCTTTAATGTAGGCATTTTCTTCAAATGTTGTTCCCGTTTCTTTTGGTTCCGGTAATCCGAGCTCTTTTGCTGATTGTATCGTTAAACCAAAAGGAGCGACCAATGTGGTAATTTCATGCAATTTTCCAGTGTTATGTGTGGCAATGACGAGTTTTTTTGTTGCTATTCTTCTCATATACATTTCTCCAGAAACGAAAGGGGGATGCTATTTTTATGCTGAAAACTAGCTTAAGTGACCGCATGATAGGGATCTTAGAAGATTTTACAAGACCCGATCTTTTCGCATGTTTATTACTATTCCATTTAAATGAAATCTTTTGTATTTGATAAGGATAATAATTGGAAAGCCATAAAGGCTCTACTTCTTTAATAATAGCATTTTTTATGATAAATATATAGCGTGCCTTTGCACTACTTTAGATTATTTGACCAAACCTTGGCAAAACTTATATAAGAAGGAAGTATTTTTAGAGTAGTGAATTAATTGTAATGAAGCACAAACCTATTGGTGAAGAACTAAAATATCTTGATGAGCGTTCGCGTGATATCTTTCGTCATATTGTTGAAGCTTATCTTAATGATGGTGAACCTGTAGGATCACGCAATCTTTCGCGGCTTTTGCAACAGACATTATCGCCTGCTACGATTCGCAATGTGATGAGTGATCTCGAACATCTTGGTTTGATTTATGCACCGCACGTATCTGCGGGGCGAATGCCAACACAATCAGGATTAAGATTTTTTGTTGATGCATTTATGGAAGCGGGTGATTTGCCAAACGAGGAGCGTGAAAGTATTGAAGCGCAAGTCAAGGAGGCTGGTCATGCACAATCTGTTGAACATTTTCTCATTCAAGCGAGTCGGGTTCTTTCAGATCTTTCACGTGGAGCGGGGCTTGTTTTAGCAACGAAACATGAAGGGACCTTGAAGCATATTGAATTTGTGCGTCTTGATGGGGCACAGGCTCTTGCAGTTTTAGTAACGCAACAAGGGGAGGTTGAAAATCGTGTTGTTCATTTACCGGAAGGTGTTACCCATGCACAATTGACAGAGGCAACAAATTTTCTCAATGCCCATATTCAGGGGCGTACATTGAGTGAAGCTAAAGAAGAAATTGCACGTTTATGCTCAGAAACGCGCGCTGCGCTTGATCATTTGTCTCATCATCTTGTTGAAACGGGGCTAGCTCTTTGGGGAGGAGAAGGTGCTGATCATAAAGTACACCTTATTGTTCGTGGGCGCAGTAATTTGCTTGAAGATGTGAAAGCAGAAGAAGATTTGGAGCGGTTACGACATCTGTTTGATGACCTTGAAACGCGTGAAAGTATGGCGCAGCTTCTTGATTTAACGGATGAAGGTTCGGGAGTTCGTATTTTTATTGGTTCAGAAAATAAATTGTTTTCGCTTTCTGGTTCTTCTTTAGTGGTGGCACCTTATCGTGATTCAAAACAAAGAGTTATTGGTGCTTTAGGAGTTATTGGACCCACACGGCTTAATTATGCAAGGATTGTGCCTATGGTTGATTATACGGCTCAACTTGTATCACAACTGTTGCGTTAAAACGTTTAGATGAACATTTGTATTATAAATGCTCATTGTAATAAGATACGTAATACCCCTTGATTTTTGTCTGCAAAATTTCGATATCGAGAATAACAAATCTTATGAAGGAATGGAATTTTTATGTCTGAAGAAAAAAACAAATTTACTGATGCTTCATTTGAAAACCGCGATTTAAAAAATCCAGCTGATCGTGATGCACTTAAACAAGCAGCGGATGAGTTTTTGAAAACTCGTGAAGCAGAGGCTCGTGCAGAGGTTGCAGAGGAAGAAAATGAGTTTATAGATCCTTTGACTGCTTTGCAGAACGAAAATAAAGATCTAAAGGATCAGCTTTTACGTCTTGCTGCAGATATGGAAAACCTTCGTCGTCGTACTGCGCGTGATATGGCGGATGCAAAGGCTTACTCAATTGCTAATTTTGCACGTGACATGTTGTCTGTTTCTGATAACCTCAATCGTGCTTTAGAGGCTATTCCAGAAGGTGCAAAGGAGAATGATGCTGGTTTGAAAACATTAGCGGAGGGCGTTGAAATGACTGAGCGTGCAATGATAGCAGCGTTAGAACGTCACGGAGTGCAGAAAATTCATCCAGAAGGGCAAAAATTTGATCCTCACTTTCATCAAGCGATGTTTGAGATTCCTAACTCTGATGTTCCAGATAACACTGTTCAACAAGTTGTTCAGGCAGGTTACATTATCGGTGAACGTGTTCTGCGTCCAGCTATAGTGGGTGTAGCCAAAGGAGGAGCAAAAGAAGTTTCTGCTAAGTCTGATTCAGCTTAAAATGCCTCAAAAATGCACCCACAGTGCAAAGATGTAGTATTATGCGCAAGTGCTACATTGGTGAGACATTCTATCAAAGAGAGTTCTAAAGGATGTTAAAAACATCCTTTTATTCTTGGAGTGCCCAGCTTCTTTTTACAATGTATGGAGCATCGCTTGAAGGAGATGGCGACAAAAATAAAACAAAATGATCAACCTTAAAAGGAGGAAACAAAAAATCACCTCGAGAAGACAGATAAGAAGGAAGATCATCAGGTTTAATGTCGAGCAATCTTGCAATAGTAATATGCGGAGTAAATGGTTTCTCGTCAGGCGTTAAGTGCACGCTGCTCCGAATACATTGCATCTTTTCATGTAAAAGGCTAAGAGTTTCACAAAGCTCAATACGAACAACAAGGGAATGCGGTGCATTTTCTGAACCAAAAACCTCAAAACCTCTTGTTTGTAGCATAAAAGGTGGGAGTTTTATTTTGTCAAAAGCACGCATAATTTCATCTGCTAGAGAACTTTCAATTTCACCAAAAAAAGACAAAGTGATGTGAAAGTTCTGCGGGTTTATCCACTGCGCGTTCGGCAAGCCATTTTGCAGTGATACGAGTGCTTCTGTTGTTTGTTGAGGAATCTGAAGAGCACTAAACAAACGGTCCATGGTATCTCCTTACAGTGAACAAATGCCACCGCAAGCGCAATGGCAAACAATGAGCGTAAAGCGCATACTGCTAATTATAAGGCGATGATGTAGAAAAATAATGTCTAAAAAATGTCTACAATAATTAAATTGCGTAAAGCTTATGAATCTTAAAAGAGTGGTTATGATGCCAACAAAAGCCATATTTGCATGCGTTTTATTACAAAAATGTACAGTGGAGAATTGCTTGCGCTTTCATGATAAACACCACAAATACAATCTAAGATAAGGAAAGTTTATAAACTTCTGATTTATGTTATTATCTTTATATTTGTCTAAAGCAGCTTAAAAGCCGGCATATCCAGCAAAAAGTGAATGTTTCTCTTTTCTGTAAATATTCAAGCATATGTGTTAGATTGTAGTCACAACCATAATACACGGTAAATATTCAAATTTGTCAAATTTTTAGGAAAGATTGTGAACACAAATATTGTGCAAAATACGGATTATGCTTATGATAACTATACAGCTAATCTATAATGGATATGAACGCAGATATTTTTAAGGGAAAAATAGAGAAGCCAATCAATACAATGATTGGAGAAATTTCTCCTTATTTTAAGAATAATCATCATACTTTTTTGTGAAAAGCTTTAGTTTTCTTCTCCAAATTTATTGTTGATAAGTTTTTCAAGAGCATCGAGAGCGTCAGTTGCTTCTGGTCCTGATACACGGATAGTAAGGTTACAACCGGGAGAGGCTGCTAACATCATAAGCCCCATAATGGATGAACCGCCAACAATTTTTCCATCTTTTTCAACTTCAACAATGGCGTTAAAATTGTCAACAGTTTGTACAAATTTTGCGGAAGCACGCGCGTGCAATCCACGTTTATTGCAGATATTGAAATGACGACTTATTATACATGGGAGAGTATCTTTAGAAAGCATCAGTTTTTCATTATCCGCTTATAACAATCATACTGGTACATTGATATATTTACGCCCTGCTTCTTGCGCTATTCTTAAAGCTTCTGATAATGAAATATCAGGACATTTGCGAATAGAGATCAGTTTAATGAGCATGGGAAGATTAACACCCGCAATCATTTCAACGCGTCCTTTTTCAATAGCAGGAATAGCCATATTTGAGGGTGTTCCACCGAACACGTCTGTTAATATGATTACACCATGGTTTGCATCTGTAGAGGAAACTGCGGCTACGATATCACCTCGGCGCTGATCTATGTCATCATCAGGATAGACGCATATTGTTGCAAATTTTTCTTGTGTTCCAACAACATGTTCTACAGCATGTAGAAATTCAACAGCCAGCTCACCGTGCGTTACAAGCACGAGTCCAATCATTTACACAAACTCCTGTTAACTAAATACCCGACCATATTGGTGGGAAGGACATTTTACAAGGCTTTGTTCTGCTGCCAAGAAAAATTTGCAAAAAAAAGGCAAAAATGATGATTTTTTTATTTTTAGAAAAAAATCAAACAGATTTACGCCATACTTTTCTAAAAAAGAATGCCTCAATAGCTTGACAAATGGCTGTACAATCGGCTTCATGAAGGCTAGGGAGTTTTAAAAGAGGAATGTGCAGATTTGCAAATTGAAAAGTTTGATTTGTGGAAAAACGCTCATATTCAGGACCAAGCAGAATAACACAATCGATAGTTGTTTGCTTTTTAAACTCTATCGTATAAAGACCTACACCGCGAATTTCAATACCGCCCTGTAAACCTTCTGGAGTGTATCCGTGAAGTTTTCCATTTTCTACACCAAGCACTGTATAATCATCACTGATAAGTTTTGCTTCACGTTTTGACCACTCAGCACGGTCTATCAAAGAAAGAGTAAGGGTTGATTTTCCTGATCCTGATGGGCCTATAATCAACAGCCCCTTTCCTCCAAGTTGAAGACAATTTGCGTGCAGTATTTCATTTTTTGTTTTCATACTTTTTGCTTTGGATAAAAGATTTATTTAGCGAAGGGAAGCATAATAATAAAACGCGCTCCAATTTTATTATTTCCAAGTTTGGGGTCAATAATATTTTCGGCTGTAATTGTCCCATTATGGGCTTCTATGATTTGCCGACTAATAGAAAGACCAAGTCCTGAATTTTGTCCAAAAGTATCTTCGTTTGGTCGATCAGTGTAGAAACGTTCAAAAATGCGTTCAATATTGTCTGAACGAATACCGGGGCCATTGTCTTCAATGATTAAAACGAGGGTTGAACCATGACTTTTCATAGTTATACAAATTTTACCATTATCATGAGGAATGAAGGAGCGTGCGTTTTCAATGAGATTGGAAATAACTTGCCCTAAACGGAGCTCATGTCCCAACACAAGATAGGCTTTTCCATGAGGATGTGGAACAATATTAAGGTTTATATCAATGGTTTGCGTATTACGATATACTTCCTGAACAGCATGAACAAGGCTTTCCAAGAGCAATGTCATATCAACGATCTGTGCGGTTTCGCGAGCAAGCTCTGCATCTAGCCTAGAGGCATCAGAAATGTCAGTAATCAAACGATCAAGACGACGCACATCATGTTGAATAATTTCAAACAATTGTTCCTGTGCTTCTTCATTTTTAGCCAGAGGGAGTGTTTCAACAGCACTTCGTAATGAGGTAAGCGGATTTTTTAATTCGTGGCTTACATCAGCAGCAAAGCGTTCAATGGCTTCAATACGCATATAAAGGGCATTGGTCATATCACGAATAGAGGTAGAAAGATGACCTATTTCATCTTCACGCATTGAAAAATCAGGAATTTCTACACGCTTATTATTGCCATTGCGCACACGGTTTGCAGAGGCAGATAATTTGCTTAAGGGATGCGCAATCGTGTGAGCTAAAAATAAAGAAAGTACCAAAAGCACGCTGCCTACAACAGCAAAAACTTTAAAAATTACCAGTCTTTCACCCTTTACAATGTTGTCAATGTCTGAACCAGTGGTGGAAAGAAGAAGTGCCCCCACTACTGCTCGGTAGCGTTGAACAGGTACAGCAACAGAAACGATTAATTGACCTTGTCTGTTGCGTCTTTTAGCAGTAGCAAGAGATCCATTTAATGCTCGGTATACTTCTGGGTAAGCAATAGCACTGTTTTTTGCTTGTTCTCTATCAAGAGCAATACCACTGCCATAAAATGTACTTGAAAACCATGAAGATAGGCGTTCCCATGTGTTTTGTTCAGTTTTAAGTGGTGGTAAGTCATAGCTAAAAACTTCGCCACTTGAATAAAGAACGCGCGAATCAAGAAGGAGAGTAGCATCACGATCATAGATACGTGCTCTTGTCGTTTTGGGTGTGATGAGGCGTCGTAAAAGAGGGGCAACTTGTTCAGGATTGATGGGAAAGTCCCAAGAGTCTGTTGATTGAGGTGCGGGGGTAACACTTTCTCCAGTTTGTAATTCCAAAAGTTTTTGGGGATCAATGAGAATTGAATTTGTATCTACCGTTGCAGAAGCGGCAATGGCTCCAGCGATAATTTTTCCTTGAGTGCATAAACTTTTGATTTTCGCTTCAATTAACCCATCACGAAATTGATTAAGGTATAAAATGCCTGTAACCAAAACGGCAAGGGCAGCAATATTTAATATAACAATGCGGCGTGTAAGACTAGAAAAAAGCAATTGTCTGAGAAGACGTTGTATCCGAAGATGCAAACGGGCAAACATATAAAACGGTGTTGAGGGGATGCCATTTGGTGCTGTTTTTTGCAGAGTTTCCAGTTGAGTATTTTTTGTCATTGATTTGATCGCCGTTCAAACTTGTGCGACAAAAAAGCTTCATACTTCGTGGAAACGATAGCCTACACCATAAAGTGTTTCAATCATTGCAAAATCATCATCCACTTGTTTAAACTTCTTTCGCAGACGTTTAATGTGACTGTCGATGGTGCGGTCATCTACATAGACTTGATCACTATAGGCAGCATCCATCAAAGCATCACGACTTTTTACAACTCCTGGTCTTTGCGCTAAGGTCTGTAGAATCAGAAATTCTGTAACAGTCAGGATAACAGGTTTATCTTTCCATGTACAGGTGTGGCGTTCTTGATCCATCACAAGATCTCCGCGTTTAAGAGAAGAGGTGGGAGAAGCTCCCGTTGCAAGTGGTTGGTTACGCGCACTAGAACGGCGCAAAATAGCTTTTACGCGCTCAATGAGAAGACGTTGAGAGAAAGGTTTGGTAATAAAATCGTCAGCACCCATTTTGAGACCAAACAGTTCATCGATTTCATCATCCTTAGAGGTAAGAAAAATAACTGGAATATCAGACTTTTGCCGCAATCGGCGCAAGAGTTCCATCCCATCCATTCGGGGCATTTTAATATCAAAAATAGCTAAGTGTGGGGGATGGAGTGTTAAACCTTTGAGTGCAGATGCTCCATCTGTATAGCTTTCAACCCGATAGCCTTCTGTCTCAAGCGCAAAAGATAAAGATGTCAAAATATTGCGGTCATCATCAACAAGTACAATCGTTTGCGTGATTGTTGGTGTATCTTTCATGGCTTCTTAGACCTTTCTATTGCTGTGGTAGCAAACTACTCACGCTATTTATATGGGAGTTCACATTTTTTTTGCAAAACAAATGTGATACAAATTGTAGCAGAGTAAAACCCCTTTCATTTTTACGGTAAAAGATTGTTTTATCTTTGTAATTTTATAATGCTTTTGCGCGTGTTAAGATCCCTTTGCTTGAGAGAAAATTTTCATAAAGGCTTTTTTTATCAAAATTTGTTGTTGGCTTTGTCCCAGAATTGAACAGGTTTGTTTTTGGTTGTTGAAGTTTAGAAAA
This sequence comes from Bartonella taylorii, assembly GCF_023920105.1. Taxonomy (NCBI): domain Bacteria; kingdom Pseudomonadati; phylum Pseudomonadota; class Alphaproteobacteria; order Hyphomicrobiales; family Bartonellaceae; genus Bartonella; species Bartonella taylorii. Next base: position 1,650,472 of record NZ_CP083693.1, on the reverse strand, counting down.
TCTACCTATCTGTTTTAAGAGCAAAGAAAAGAGTGTGGTAACATATGCGCACAAATTTGCTTCCACTGCACACAAGGAGGCCATAATGGGGTTTTTTAATTTTATTAAAACAGTTGGTGAAAAACTTGGTATTGGCGATCATGAACCAGAAGAAAAAGATTTTAAGGCTGCATTTGATAATTTTCAATTGGACACGGAAAAAGTAAATATACAGGTTGAAAACGGTAAAGCTATTTTGAGTGGTGAAGTTCCAGATAGGGAAACTCTTGAAAAAGCACTTTTGGTTGTTGGCAATTCGCAGGGCATCTCTTCTGTTGATGTTGACCAGTTAAAGATTACAGATACTGCACCTACAAAAACTTCTCGCTTTTATGAGGTGAAATCTGGTGATAATCTTTGGAAAATTGCTGAGGAAGTCTATGGGAAAGGGCAAGGTGATAAAAACATACTTATTTTTGAAGCCAATAAGCCAATGCTGAAATCACCTGATAAAATTTATCCTGGTCAAGTTTTGCGCATTCCTGAAATTGATCGCGTTTAATCAAACGGAAGATAAGTTTTTTTATTTTTTTGCGGTATATTCCGCAACGCTAAAAATTAAGAAGCGTGAGGAAAATTTTCACGCTTCTTTTTGTTATTGTTATATTGAATGTGCATTGAATAGTAAAAAAGAGCTTAGTTCGTAGGTGCTGATTTAGAAGATGATCTTCCTCCCATGGGATTTACAGAGAAGTCAACATCAATTGTTCCTGCTTTCTCAAACGTCAATTTTGCGCTGATTTTGTCACCTAACTTGAATGGTTGTGTAAGCCCCATGAACATAATATGATCACCCCCAGGCTTAAGGGTGATTTCACCATTGCCTGGAATTTCGATGCCATTATGCATTTTTTCCATTTTCATGATATCGTTAACGACTGCCATAGAGTGGATTTCTGTTGTCTGTACTCCGTTTGTTGAAACAGAAACTAAACGATCTGGGGTACTGCCATGATTAATGATGTAGAGATAACCGCTGCCAACTTTTATACCTTTGGGAGTTGCGCGCGTCCAAGGATGAAGGATTTCTATATCTCCAACTTGATATTGTTGAGCAGTTGCTGGTAGGGCTATGAAAGCAAAGAGAAGAGCCCACACTACATTTGTGATAACTTTTTTAAGTGTATATTGTGCGAGAACTGGATCTTTAGATATGAGATCCTTTATTCTTCCAACGATAAATGTCATCATTGATTTACCCTCCTTTGTGAGATTCACTTTTATCTATTTCTAGCAGAGTTTTTTTTCAAAATAAAAGAGAGAATTGCTAGAATTATACGAATAAAGATAGGAGGTATAGATCTCTTGGTTTTATAGGAAGGCGATAAGGTTTGAGGTGATACTACGAAAGGCGAAGGGGGGCGTCCTTATATATTTGCAAATTTAATATACAGGTAAAAAGGAGGTCATATAGGATGTATTCAAAATATAGCTTTCAAATGATAGTGAACAATTAGGTTTGTTAGAGACAGAGCTGTTGAGAGAAAAGTGACGGATAATATCCTCACAAGCTATGTGTTTAGCAAGATGAAGTTTAATGCTATAGGTAGGCGATGTTATTGGTTGTATGATAGGCGGTTATTAGAGATGTGGTTGAGAAAGGTTTATAAGCATCGTAAACAAAGATATGCTCTGATTCCCACTTCTTTAATAAAGATAGCGTTTGTGCGTAAGTAGAATACCTCTTTTAAAAGAAAAATTTTATTTTGAGAATGTTCTCATTATTCTCTTGTAGCGATAAGAGCCTGTTCTTATATACGAAGCAGAAAGGCTTGTTGCGACTTGCAGTTTATTGTTTGTGTAACTTGAAGTGAGATGCAGGCTTTGAGTGTTATGAGGAGCTTTCTTGGAAAGATGCTTGATGAAGGTTGAGATAGCTTGCTGAATGGAGATTATAATATGGCAAAAGTAATTGGTATTGATTTGGGGACAACTAACTCTTGTGTCGCTGTTATGGATGGCAAAAACGCAAAGGTTATTGAAAATTCAGAGGGAGCGCGGACAACACCTTCTGTTGTTGCCTTTACTGATGGGGGAGAGCGACTTGTTGGGCAACCTGCTAAACGGCAAGCGGTTACGAATCCTGAAGGAACGGTTTTTGCAGTTAAGCGCTTGATTGGCCGTCGTTTTGATGATCCTATGGTTGAAAAAGATAAAGCGCTTGTGCCTTATAAAATTGTTAAAGGTGACAATGGTGATGCGTGGGTTGAAGAAGCGGGTAAGAAATATTCTCCATCACAAATTTCAGCTATGATTTTGCAAAAGATGAAAGAAACTGCTGAGTCTTATCTTGGTGAAAAAGTTGAGCAAGCGGTTATTACGGTTCCTGCGTATTTTAACGATGCACAACGTCAAGCCACTAAAGATGCGGGTAAAATTGCTGGACTTGAAGTTTTGCGGATTATCAATGAGCCAACAGCAGCTGCTTTAGCATATGGTTTGGATAAAAAAGACGGAAAAACCATTGCTGTTTACGACCTTGGTGGCGGTACATTTGATATTTCTGTGCTTGAAATTGGAGATGGTGTTTTTGAAGTTAAGTCAACCAATGGAGATACTTTTCTAGGTGGTGAAGATTTTGACATGCGCCTGGTTGGTTATTTTGCCGATGAATTCAAGAAAGAACAAGGGATTGATCTGAAAAATGATAAACTAGCATTGCAGCGTTTAAAAGAAGCAGCAGAAAAAGCAAAGATTGAACTTTCTTCTTCACAACAAACAGAAGTTAATTTGCCATTTATTACGGCAGATCAATCTGGCCCTAAGCACTTAACGATGAAATTGACTCGCGCGAAATTTGAATCTCTCGTTGATGATTTGGTTCAGCGCACTATTGAGCCGTGTAAAGCTGCATTGAAAGATGCAGGATTGAAAGCGGGTGAGATTGACGAAGTTGTTTTAGTGGGTGGTATGACACGTATGCCCAAGATTCAAGAAGTTGTACAGAGCTTCTTTGGCAAAGATCCACACAAAGGTGTTAATCCCGATGAAGTTGTTGCAATGGGAGCTGCCATTCAAGGGGGAGTATTGCAGGGTGATGTAAAAGACGTATTGCTCTTGGATGTAACACCTTTATCTTTGGGTATTGAAACATTGGGTGGAGTTTTTACACGTCTCATTGAACGCAATACCACTATCCCAACGAAAAAATCGCAAGTTTTTTCAACAGCTGATGATAATCAGAATGCTGTGACTATTCGTGTTTTCCAAGGTGAACGCGAAATGGCTAACGATAACAAGTTGTTGGCCCAATTTGATCTTGTTGGCATTCCACCAGCACCGCGTGGTATGCCTCAGATTGAGGTTACTTTTGATATTGATGCGAATGGTATTGTAAATGTTTCGGCTAAGGATAAAGGAACCGGTAAAGAACATCAAATTCGTATTCAAGCATCAGGTGGTTTAAGTGATGCTGACATAGAAAAAATGGTAAAGGATGCGGAAGAGCATGCAGCTGAGGACAAAAAGCGCCGTGAAGGTGTGGAGGCTAGAAATCAAGCGGAAGCTCTTATCCATTCAACTGAAAAGTCATTAAATGAATATGGTGACAAAGTATCAACTGAAGAAAAGGAACAAATTGAATCTGCGATATCTGATTTGAAGTCTGTACTTGATGGCAGTGATATTGAAGAAGTGACAGCAAAAATGCAGAAATTAGCAGAAGTCAGTATGAAGCTTGGACAGGCGATGTATGAAGCTTCACAAGCAGCAACAGATAACACTGAAACAGATACCAAGGGTGATGATGTTGTTGATGCTGATTTTGAAGAAATTAATGATAAGAAGAAATAGTGTAAGCAAATGTATTGATCAATTAATAAACCCAGCCTTTGAGATATGAGGCTGGGATTTGTTATTTGAGATGAGTTGCAACTTTGTGACTAAAAATATAAATTGAAAACAAATCTTATCCATTAAAATGGATAACAAAAAATTATCAGGAATACATGATGAAGGTTGATTATTATGAAATTCTTGGCGTGACTCGCGAATGTGATGATAAAAAGCTGAAATCTGCGTTTCGTAGGTTAGCGATGCAATATCATCCTGATCGGAACGCAGGGGATAAAGAGGCAGAGCGGAAATTTAAAGAAATCGGCGAAGCTTATGAAGTTCTCAAAGACCCTCAAAAGCGCGCTGCTTATGATCGATTTGGTCATGCGGCTTTTGAAAATAATGGCCGCGAGGGAGCAAATCCCTTTAGTGGTTTTGCAGCCAGTGGTGGATTTTCCGACATTTTTGAAGATTTTTTTGGCGAAATTATGGGAGGGGCGCACCGTAAGCGTAGTGATGGGCGTGAGCGTGGTGCAGATCTGAGTTATAATATGGAAGTGACCTTGGAAGAGGCATTTTCAGGAAAAACTGCGCAAATTAATATTCCTAATTCTGTTACTTGTGATGCTTGTGAAGGATCGGGTGCGAAAAAGGGCTCTAAGCCACAAGTTTGTGGAACTTGTCATGGGGCTGGCCGTGTGCGTGCTGCCCAAGGTTTCTTTTCTATTGAGCGAACATGTCCTGCATGTCATGGACGTGGTGAAACGATTACGGATCCATGCCCGAAATGTCAGGGGACGAGACGGATGGAAAAAAAGCGTTCATTGAGCGTGAATATTCCAGCTGGTATTGAAGATGGTACACGTATTCGCCTTTCTGGTGAAGGAGATTCTGGCATTCGTGGTGGCCCTAGCGGTGATCTTTATATTTTTCTTTCCATTAAACCACATGAGTTTTTTCAGCGAGAAGGGGCAGATCTTCACTGCCGTGTTCCTATTTCAATGGTGACAGCTGCTTTAGGAGGAGAGTTTGAGGTTTCCGACCTTGATGGAATCAAAGCACGTGTTAAGGTTCCAGAAGGGACACAAAATGGATGCCAATTTCGCCTTAAAGGCAAGGGCATGCCCATGTTGCGTCGTCAGCAGACAAGGGGTGACCTTTATATCCATATCGCTATCGAAACACCACAGAAATTAACACAAGAGCAGCGCGAATTGTTGCAAAAATTTGAAAAGCTTTCCAATTATGAGAATTCACCGCAATCACACGGTTTTTTTTCGCGGATGAAGGAATTTTTTGAGAATATTTCTGGTCGAAATGAGTGAATGCTCAACAGAATCAAGAGAGGGAGAATCCACTTGAAAGATTATTTTAATTGAATTTTCTATTGCATCACACTCGTTGAAAAAAATGGAGATTCCTCTTGTTCTTGTTTGAGCCCAGATTGGCTGTTCTTTGATGGACTCTTATTACCAATGAGTATAAGGTATTTTATTTTATAGCTCTTCCACTAAAAATATACTTTGCTTTGAGTCTTGTCATTCGTTTTTCTTTTAAACTAAAACTGTAAAATTGCTTGATGAAAGATAGGAACCGATGGGGTAGCAAAAGCTTAGTTAATACCTATAGCAGAATTTGAATAAATTGGGGCTTCTTTAAATGACTAAAACAAGTACATTTTCATAATTTTATGCAATATTTCAAGAAAGTTTGTATGGTCTTACAAGATTACAAAGCTGAATTGTGCTGCTACGGGATAGATTGTTCGAGTGATGTTTTTGATTTCCAATTATTGTGAAAAAGAGGAATTGCTAGGTTAGGGCTTTAGCCTATCTGGTATATCTGTGATTGAGCCATTTCTTGTATTGGCGATTAGTTTCACCATTATAAAGAATTTTTGTTTTCATCTTAATAAAATCAATGGTTGTATACATCCACATTCATTGTTAAAGATCCATAGGGTAAAACAAATGAGTTGAATGTACAGCGTAGCTTAACATTTCTTCTAAATTCTACTTCCTAATTTTATACATAAGATCATAAAACAATGACATTTTGTACGCCTATCTTGATTAATTTTTTTATGCGAGTTTTTTTAAGGAAGCTACTTTTTTATCTCATTACTACTTTAGTCGTAATTTAAAGAAAAATTAAGTGTTTTTTAGGGTAACAGATAGAGAAAAACTTATTTTCGCTTTTCCTAAACTTTACTAAGAAAGGGTAAAAAGTGATGAGGAGGCCCTTCAATGGATGATGTTGAAAACGATGTTGCAGATGTTTTTGAAAAACAAGCAGCATTTTTATCGTCTGCTTTACCTTATATGCAAAAATATGAAAATGAAACCGTCGTTGTAAAATATGGTGGTCACGCTATGGGTGATCCTGCTTTGGGGCGAGCGTTTGCGCGTGATATTGCTCTGTTGAAGCAATCAGGAATTAATCCCGTTGTTGTTCATGGTGGAGGTCCTCAAATTGCAGAAATTTTGATGAAAATGGGCATTGAGTCACGGTTTGAAAATGGTTTACGCGTAACCGATGAGCGGATTGTGGAAGTGGTTGAAATGGTTTTGGCAGGCTCCATAAACAAGGAAATAGTCGCTCTCATCAATGCAGAGGGTGAATGGGCAATAGGGTTGTGCGGCAAGGATGGCAATATGGTTTTTGCCGAAAAGGCATATAAAACTATAATTGATCCCGATTCACATATTGAACGTGTTTTAGATTTGGGATTTGTTGGTGAACCTGTTGAAGTTGATCGCACATTACTGGATCTTTTGGCATGTTCTGAAATGATTCCAGTTCTTGCTCCTGTAGCTCCAGGTCGCGATGGTAAAACCTATAATATTAATGCTGATATTTTTGCTGGAGCCATTGCCGGTGCATTAGAGGCCAAACGCCTTTTGTTTCTAACAGATGTTTCTGGTGTCTTAGATAAACAGGGTAAACTTTTAAAGAAATTGACAATTTCTGAAGCTGAAAATCTTATCAAAAATGGAACAATTTCAGATGGTATGATTCCAAAGGTAGAGACTTGTATGAAAGCCCTTCAAAATGGTGTCGAAGGTGTTGTTATTCTAAATGGCAAAACTCCCCATTCTGTCTTGCTAGAGCTGTTCACCGAACAGGGAGCGGGAACGCTTATTGTTCCATAAGATATACGGAAAAATTGGAGGAGAAAAACCTTTCATGACTAATATAAAACAGTTGAAACATCCTTTATTAAGCAAGCCAGAATTAGCATTATTTATTGCAACAATATTGTGGGGCATTACATTTTTAGTAATTCATATCGCAGTACGTTATAGCGGTCCTCTCTTTTTTGTGGGATTTCGTTTTATTATTGCATCGCTTATATGTGGGGCAATTTTTTGGCGCTCTATGAAAGATATAACTGTTTATGAAACTTTTGCTGGAATGGCTATTGGTTTGGGAATGTTTCTGGGTTACGCTTTGCAAGCTATGGGACTGCAAACCATTATGAGTAGTCAGTCGGCTTTTATTACGGCGCTTTATGTCCCTATAGTTCCAATATTGCAATGGATTGTTTTTAAAAAACCACCTCGTTTAGCTTGTTGGATCGGTATCGTTTTTGCTTTTATTGGGCTTGTACTTATTTCTGGACAAAAGCCGGGAAGGTTCGATTTTTCAAAAGGTGAAATTCTGACTTTGTTAGGTGCTTTAGCAATTGCTGCAGAGGTTATACTCATTGGAATGTTTGCTAACAAGGTTGATAGCCGGCGTGTAACGATTATGCAGTTATTTTTTAGTGGTCTTTTGTCATTTCTTTGTATGCCTTTGATGGGTGAAAGCATTCCTGAATTTTCGTGGGTATGGCTGAGTATCGGTATAGGATTGGCATTGATGAGTGCTATCATTCAATTGGCGATGAATTGGGCACAAAAGTCTATTTCTCCTACACGTGCAACACTCATTTACGCGGGTGAACCTGTATGGGCTGGCATTGTTGGGCGTTTAGCTGGTGAGCGTTTATCTCCTTTGGCTTTGTTTGGGGGAGTACTCATCTTGATTGGGATTGTCGTGGCTGAATTACAACCTTCACAATGGCGGAAAAAAGATAAAGTGAGAAAAAACTGATTAACTTTGCTTTTTTTTCAAAGAAGTTAAAGAGGCTCTAGGTGCTTTTTCACTTTTAAAAGAAGAAGCTCCTTAAAGAGTATAGTTTTTTTATTTTGTATAAAATTGATAAAAAAAGCGAGTTATTGTGTAAAAATAGAAAACAGCGCTTTTTGCAAATTTTATTACAAGTCTGAATTTTATACATATTTCTAATATTGTACGGGCATATTGAGTGATAAGACCAACGAATATGAAAAAATGAAGAGCATCACTTTTAATCATGGGCATTGCGTTTAGCAAACAAAAGCTTCATTTTTTAAGTTATGGGGAGTTGTGTTTTGAGAAGCTCTTTTCATTTATATTTTCTTGAAAGGTTTTCAAAGAGGTGCAATTGGTCTTTGCGTTTTGTGCTATTCTTTGCTAAATCGCCCGTATGACTGTAGATCGTAATTATATCCGTAATTTTTCCATCGTGGCACATATCGACCATGGAAAGTCAACTTTAGCTGATCGTTTGATTCAAATGACGGGAGGGCTTGAGTCACGTGAGATGAAAGAGCAAGTGCTTGATTCCATGGATATTGAGCGTGAACGTGGAATTACTATTAAAGCACAAACGGTACGTTTGCACTATAAAGCGAAGAGTGGTGAAACCTATATTTTAAATCTTATTGATACGCCTGGTCATGTTGATTTTGCTTATGAGGTTTCGCGTTCATTGGCTGCTTGTGAAGGTTCACTTTTGGTAGTGGATGCGAGCCAGGGTGTAGAGGCGCAGACGTTGGCGAATGTTTATCAAGCTATTGATAATTCCCATGAATTGGTTGTTGTGCTCAATAAGGTTGATCTTCCAGCGGCAGAACCTGAGCGTGTTAAAGAACAAATTGAAGATGTGATAGGCATCGATACATCTCAGGCAGTGGAAATATCAGCAAAAACAGGTTTAGGGGTTCCTGATGTTTTAGAAGCAATTGTGATGCAATTGCCACCTCCACGTACTGGCGATGTTAACGAGCCCTTAAAAGCGATGTTAGTTGATAGTTGGTATGATGCATATCTTGGAGTCATTGTTTTGGTGCGGGTGATTGATGGTATATTGAAAAAAGGTCAAACTATCCGCATGATGGGTACAGGAGCAAAATATCCAGTTGAACGGGTTGGAGTCTTTACCCCAAAAATGATCCAAGTTGATGAATTAGGACCAGGGGAGATTGGCTTTATAACGGCCTCTATCAAAGAAGTTGCTGATACACGGGTTGGTGATACCATTACGGAAGAACGCCGCTCTTGTGAAGAAGCGTTACCTGGGTTTAAACCTGCGCAACCTGTTGTTTTTTGTGGACTTTTTCCCATTGATGCAGCTGATTTTGAAGATTTACGTGCAGCCATGGGCAAACTGCGCTTAAATGATGCAAGCTTTTCCTTTGAAATGGAAACATCCGCGGCTTTAGGGTTTGGCTTTCGTTGTGGATTTTTAGGGCTTCTTCATCTTGAAATTATTCAAGAGCGGTTAGAGCGCGAGTTTAATTTGGATTTAATCGCGACAGCACCTTCAGTTGTTTATCGTATGAATATGAATGATGGTTCTGTTAAAGAATTACACAACCCAGCAGATATGCCTGATATTGTTAAAATTTCTTCCATTGAAGAACCATGGATTCGGGCTACAATTATGACTCCTGATAACTATCTTGGATCAATTTTAGAACTTTGCCAAGAGCGGCGAGGGATACAGGTTAGTTTGTCCTATGTAGGGACGCGTGCGATGGTGACATACGATTTGCCACTGAATGAGGTTGTTTTTGATTTTTATGATCGTTTAAAATCAATATCAAAGGGTTATGCTTCCTTCGATTATCAGATGACGGATTATGCAGAAGGCGATTTAGTTAAAATGTCTATTTTAGTGAATGGAGAGTCTATTGATGCATTGTCGATGCTTGTGCACCGCACTATTGCGGAAAGGCGCGGGCGTTCCATGTGCGAAAAACTAAAAGATCTTATTCCTCAACATATGTTTCAGATTCCAGTCCAAGCAGCAATTGGGGGTAAAATTATTGCGCGTGAAACAATTCGTGCTTTGCGTAAAGATGTAACGGCTAAATGCTATGGGGGTGATGTGACGCGTAAGCGTAAACTTTTAGAAAAGCAAAAAGAAGGTAAAAAACGAATGCGCCAATTTGGAAAAGTAGAAATTCCACAGTCGGCTTTTATTCAAGCGCTTAAAATGAGTAAATAATGAAATTTCTTTCGTTGAAAGCATTTTTGTATTGTGTTGATTTTTAAGGCTTTAGAAGAGTATTTTTTAATCACGCAAAAGATCGTTAATAGATGTTTTCTCTCGTGTTTTTTGGTCAACGCGTTTCACTATGACAGCACAATAAAGATTTGGACTTGCTGCACCGTTTGGTAATGGTTTTCCAGGGAGAGAGCCTGGAACTACAACGGAATAGGCAGGCACTTCACCTATAAAAACTTCGCCTGTTGTACGATCAATAATTTTTGTAGATTTTCCAATAAAAACTCCCATCCCTAAAACTGCACCTTCACGAATAATACAACCTTCAACAACTTCAGAGCGTGCACCGATAAAGCAATAATCTTCAACAATCGTTGGGTTTGCTTGCAGTGGTTCTAAAACACCTCCGACACCGACGCCACCAGAAAGATGAACATGTTTGCCAATTTGTGCACAGGAACCAACAGTAGTCCATGTATCAACCATTGTTCCCTCATCGACAAAAGCACCAAGATTTACAAAGGATGGCATCAATATAACATTGGGAGCAATATAGGCAGAATGGCGTACAATTGCTCCAGGAACGGAACGGAAATCAGCTTTTTTAAAGTCAACTTCTTGCCAACCAGAAAATTTCGAAGGGACTTTATCCCACCAATATGTTCCATTTATCCCACCGGCAATAATTTGCATAGGATTGAGCCGAAAAGAGAGAAGGACGGCTTTTTTTAACCATTGGTGAACATGCCATTGTCCATTTTTTTGGCGTTCCGCTACACGGACTTCACCTTTGTCAAGAAGGTTTAATGCATATTCAACACTTTCACGAATTTCACCCTTTGTGATAATATCGATAGAATCGCGATCATCAAATGCTTTTTCAATAATCATTTCAAGTTGTGTGAGATGGGTCATGATCAAAGTTTCCGTTAAACAAGTTGTCAAGATTTATTCTTTATGACCTACGCGAAGAAATGTTTTCAGTCAATAAAACGATGAGGAAGTAGGACAAGTGCATGAAAAAAGGTTACAAAGAAAAAAGAGAAAAAGAACAAAAAAATTGGGCGCCACTTCTCCATGTAAAAGATGCTCTACAACAGGTGCATGAAGTTTCCGATTCAGCACAAATGCATTCACCTACTTATCGTTTGGCGTATATCGACCAAGAGTTTATGATGCGTCCTGAGTTACGCTCACAACGTATTGGTCTTGAGTTTTTAAAGCCAGAAATAGTGCTTCAGGAATATAATATTCAATCAACAATTGTTTTATTTGGTGGTGCGCGTATTCCCGAATCTGGGCAAGCAGCGTGGGCAGCAAAAAATGGAACACAAAAGAAAAATTTACATGCTATGTCACATTATTACGATGAAGCAAGGGAATTTGCGCGTTTATGTTCATGCTATTCTGCTACGACGGAGTATCGTGAATTTGTGGTCGTCACAGGGGGGGGCCCAGGGGTAATGGAAGCAGGAAATCGTGGTGCTACTGATGTTGGTGCACCAACGATTGGCTTAAACGTCGTTTTACCGCATGAGCAAATGCCTAATTCTTATGTGACTCCGCATTTATGTTTTAATTTTCATTATTTAGGGATGCGTAAAATGCATTTTTTAATGCGGGCGAAGGCATTGGCGGTTTTCCCTGGAGGGTTTGGTACTCTGGATGAGTTGTTTGAAACTTTAACTTTAATGCAAACAGGGCGAATGAAACAGGTTCCAATTTTAATGTTTGGCAAAGAATTTTGGGCAAACGTTATTAATTTTGATTATTTATCAGCACAAGGTACTATCTCTCCTGCTGATCTCACCCTGATGACATTTGTCAATACCGCAGCGGAGGCTTTTGAAGAAATCCGTTCCTTTTATAAGCTTCCTTAATTGCTTTTGAAGAAGTAACTTTTGCAGGATAGTTAATATTCCACTTTAGTCAAATAAAGTCCTGAAGGTGGTGCGACAACACCACAACGTGTGCGATCTTTAGCATGAAGAGCTGCTTCAAGATCTTGTGTTGTCCAGCGACCGATACCAACTTCCATAAGGCTTCCCGCAAATGAACGAATTTGATGATGAAGAAAAGAGCGGGCTTGTGCATAGAGGAAAATCTCATCTCCTTCTCTTTGAACATCAAGGCGTTCAAGGGTGCGAATAGGGCTTTTGGCTTGGCAATGGGCTGAGCGGAAAGTGGTAAAATCGTGTTGTCCTACAAGTTTTTGGGCAGCTTCATGCATGGCTTCAGCGTTAAGGGGTTTTGGCAACCACCACACGCGTTTGGCGTTCAAAGCTGGTGGGGAGCGGCGATTAAGAATTTTAAAAAGATAATGGCGTTTGATTGCGGAAAATCGTGCGTCAAAGTCATCAGGGACGTTTTGTACATTTAAGATCGAAATATCTTCTCCTTGTTTTCGTAAATGCGCATTGAGCGCATCACGTATAGTGTGCGTGTACCAGGTTTTTTCAAAATCAACATGTACAACTTGTCCAGTAGCATGCACACCTGCATCCGTTCGGCCAGCTGTCGTGATGGTTAGTTGTTGGCCGCAAAAGTGAAAAATAGCTTGCTCAAGAGCTCCTTGTATGGTGCGGAGGTCTGTTTGGCGCTGCCAACCAGCGTAATTTGAGCCATCATATTCAAGGGTGAGTTTAAAACGTGGCATATTAAAAAACAGTAGAAATATGAGCACCTCGCAAAAATGTGGCGCTATCAAGAATTTTACCACCAGATCTTTGGAGATGGGTTATTTCTAAACGTCCTTGTCCGCAGTGGACGATCAAAGAATTTGGCTCTATCCGACCAATTTCAAGAGAAGGTCCCGTTTTTAAGCGACTTCCAAGAATTTTTACGCGCTCTTCTCGTCCGCCGATATTCATGTTGCACCAGCAACTAGGAGAGGGAAAAAGTGCACGAATATGCCTATGAATAAGTTCTGCAGGTTTTGTCCAATCAATGCGGGTTTCTTCCTTTTTGATTTTAGAGGCATAGGTTATGCCTTCTGCTGATTGTGGGGTAAGTTTAAGCTGGCCTTTTTCAAGAGCTGACAGAGCTTTTATCATAAGTTCTGCACCCATATGTGAAAGTTTATTTGAAAGTTCACAGGTCGTCATGTTATCGGTGATAGGGATGGAGTGGGAGAGAGCAATAGGTCCTGTATCAAGCCCTTCATCCATTTTCATAATCATCATCCCCGTTTCTCTATCACCAGCCATAATTGCACGCTGAATAGGAGCAGCGCCACGCCAACGTGGTAAGAGTGAAGCATGAGCATTAAAACAACCAAAGCGTGGTGTTTCAAGAATAGTTTTCGGTAAGAGGAGTCCATAGGCAACAACAACAGCAGCATCAACACCAAGTGCTGTAAATTGGGCTTGTTGTTCGACTGTTTTGAACGTTAGAGGAGTGAACACAGGGATGCATTTTGCTTGTGCTGCGTTTTGAACAGGTGAGGGGATCAGTTTAAGACCACGACGGCCTGCTGGGCGAGGAGGTTGGCTATAAACAGCTACAATATCATGTCCCGCATTCAACAAAGCATGTAAAATGGGAACAGAAAAATCAGGTGTTCCCATAAAACTCAACCGTAATGCCATTACAAAAGTGCTTTCTGTGCGTTATTTTCTTTTGCGCGTTTTTTAAATTTTCGTATCACCATATCACGTTTGATTTTTGAAATGTGATCTATAAAAAGACAGCCGTTTAAATGATCAATTTCGTGCTGTAAGCAAGTAGCTAGGAGATCATCTGCTTCAATTTCTGTTTGTTTCCCTTGGCGATCTTGATAGCGCACACAAAGGCGTTTAGGGCGTTCAACTTCCGCGTAATATTCAGGAATAGAGAGGCAGCCTTCTTTATAAGTATTACGCTCATCTGAAAGCCATAAGATTTCTGGGTTAATAACAACAAGCGGATTTTTCGAGATATCATCTCTGGAGACATCTATGACCAACATACGCAGCGGTATACCAATTTGAATAGCAGCAAGACCAACGCCTTGGGCATTATACATCGTATCCAACATATCATCAGCAAGCTTTTGGAGAGCTGAATCAATATGCTCGACGGGTTTGGATACTTCCCGTAAAATCGGATCAGGTAAAGTAATTAAAGATTTAATTGGCATAAGTATAGATTAATCAATGGTTTGTTATGGGTCAATATTGAATAACGAATTCTTGCGCTTTTTTTATGATAAGAGGATTATATTATTTGGTATGTTTGATTCGTTTTTTTCTTTTATGCTCGCTGATCAGTCTTTTGCTAAACTGAGTGCTCTGCTTTTACTGATACTCATTTGCTTGACATTTTTTATGCTGATACATTCTTATCGGAAAAAGGCACTTTGGGAAAATAAAACTGCTGAACGTGCCCGTGAAGCACAAATGCAGATGGCTACATTGCTAAAAACACAAGCTGAAATGCAAGGGCGAATGCAGACTATGGCAGAAATTTTTGGTCAAAGGCAGGCTGAATTGAATAAGTCACTCAGTGAGCAACTCAATGGGATGACAGCCAATTTGGGTCAAACGCTTCAGGTGCAGACCAAATCTACTTATGAAAATTTGGCTCGTTTGCAAGAACGTTTAGCGGTAATTGATGCGGCGCAAAATAATATTCAGTCGCTTACAGGACAGGTTGTTCAGTTACAGGCTATTTTAAGCAATAAACAGACACGTGGTACTTTTGGTCAGGGGAGGATGGAAGCAATTATTGCCGATGCCCTACCAACAAATGCTTATGCTTTTCAAGCAGTTCTCTCTAATGGAAAGCGCCCAGATTGCCTCATTTACATGCCGAATAAAGGACCATCTCTTGTGATTGATGCAAAATTTCCTCTAGAGGCGTGGAATGCCATGCGTAAAGCAACATCAGCGCAAGAGCGTCAGGAAGCAGAACGCCAATTCCGTACTGACATGGAAGTTCATATTCGCGATATTGCACAGAAATATTTAATTCCTGGAGAAACACATGATACAGCTTTTCTCTTTGTACCCTCGGAATCGGTTTTTGCAACAATTTATGAAGATTTTGAGCCATTGGTACAAAAAGCCAATCGAGCACATGTGATTATTGTATCACCATCTTTGTTGATGTTATCTGTTCAGGTTGTACAAACTATTATGAAAGATGCGCGGATGCGTGAACAAGCACATTTGATTCAGTCAGAAGTAGCAAAATTAATGGAAGATTTTGGACGAATGGATACGCGTGTTCGCGCGTTACAGAAGCATTTTTACAAAGCAGGTGAAGATATAGAGGGGATTTTAATATCATCCTCAAAAATTATGAAACGAGCTAATCGCATTGAAACTTTTGAGTTAAAAGAGAACAGCTTTGAGCAAACGAAAATGACAACCTCTATTTCATCTCAAACATTGCGTTTGGTGGATGAGGAGTAAAACAAGGCTCCTAGTAATTACAAGTATGTCCATATTCTTTATTTATTGATTGGTAATAATTTTTTAGTATCTATATCTCATTAATTTCCTAATGAGAGGAAGAAAATATATGCGGCGCCTTTTGTTTTTGGGGGCATTGGTGTTTCTGCTAGAGGGATGTGCAACAACCTCCCCAATCTATACAAACAATGCTTGCGCTGTTTTAGCACAAAAAAATAGTTTTTTTGATAATTGGGGAAAAGCTTCTCAACGCGCAGCAATGCACTATGGGATTCCTATGCCGATTATTCTTGCAACCATTAAGATGGAATCGAATTTTCGTCACAATGCACGTCCTCCACGCACAAAACTTTTTGGTTTTATTCCATGGAAACGCCGATCGACAGCATATGGTTATTCTCAAGCGCTTGACAGTACATGGGCAATGTATCTCCGTTCTACGGGACGGTCTTTTGCATGGCGGACTAATTTTGCAGATGCCGCTGATTTTGTTGCTTGGTACCATCGCCAAAGTGTCCAACGCAATGGTGTGAGGTTTGATGATGCGTATAGCCTTTATTTAAATTATCATATGGGGCATGGTGCTTATGCGCGCAGTAGAGGGCAAGCAAGTAGTAGCGCACTTGCACAAGCGGCACAGCGCATGGCAAGAATATCTAGACAATATGAACAACAATTAAAGGCATGTGGGTGGCGTTAAAGGAGGATATCTGCAAGCAAGGATTAGATTGGTTTTGGAATAGACTTAAACACAGAATTTATTATGCCTCGAGTGAACAAGTATGGTTTTTCTGATTACACGAGTTGAATAAATCCAGATGACTAGGAATCTTCCAATGCATTTAAGAATATTATGGGGAGGATTTTTTTATCAAAACCTTTATTAAAAAGAAATGCTCTCTCAAGAGATAAATAGTTCACTATAAATGCCGATAACAGAATAGATTCAAAGAGTATCAATCAACAAAGATCTCTTTTTATAGAAACAAGACAGTAGAATATCAAAGAAAAGAAAAAGCAGATACCATCGCTCAAAAGATTGATAGTGTGAGAGGGATAGTAGAAAGTTAGATACAACTGCGCTTTTTTATTAAAAAAATTACGATACCTCACTGGAATGATCTGCTTCCAATTTACCCATACAAAGGTTTATTGTTGTGCTTTCCTATACAATATTGATAGCTTCATAAAGATGCTTTCATTATTTTTGGTGCAACAATCTAGTGCAGAGTCACAATTTGTAGCTCATGCTCATTAGCTCCTGCAAGAGCGATAGAACGCTCGTCGGATAAAATGATTGGATAGCCTGTTTCACCAAAAAGAGCCCATATTGTAATGCCTGGGGTCATTGGTGGAAGATCTGGAAAGTTTTTAGCCAGATCATCTGTACAAACCTTTTTCAAATAAGCAATTTGCCCCGTATCAGAGTGGGCTGTATCTTGCAACGGCAGGTTCTGTTTGTGCTCTCCCATTTCACTACTCCTTTACGCCTTAATTTGTATTACTCGCCACTACTACAGTTGATCGGAATCTGTACCGTTTGTTTTTTTGATTTTGGTTGATGTAGGTTAATTGATAAGAGACCATTTTTCAACTCGGCATTTGTAACATGCATTCCTTCAGCGAGAACAAAGATGCGTTGAAATTGGCGTGCGGCTATACCGCGATATAAATATTGATGATTTTGACTATCTGTTTGTTTACCATGAATGATCAGTTGATTGTCATCGAGCAAGATACTAAGGTTATTGACTTTAAATCCAGCAACAGCCAAAGTTATGCGTATATGGTTTGTGTCATCGTTTTTGTGCAAACGTTCAATATTATAGGCTGGATAAGCCTCATCAGCTTTACCAATACGTCGCAATGTTTTTTCTATCGTTTCAAATCCTAAAAGAAAGGGATTGGAGAAAGGCGTCACATGTGTCATTGTGAGTGTCCTCTTCAAAGCGGCTCTACTTAACCAAGCTCTATAACAAAGTACTCGCTACATCCCCCTCAATATGGCGAGTGTGGATGATAACTTCAAGAGAGAAGATAAAAGTGTTCAATGATTCAAAGAAAAATAAAATTATTACAGACACGAAAATCTGTCAAAATATTATATAGCAAAGACGAAATTGAAGAAATATTTCGTCGTTTTTCTGTTCAACGCCCGCTTCCTAAGAGTGATCTTATCTATACCAATGTTTTTACTCTTTTGGTTGCGGTTGTTCTTTCGGCTCAAGCTACAGATACGAGCGTTAATAAAGCGACAAAGGAATTGTTTCGCCTCGCTGATCAACCGGAAAAAATGGTTGCATTAGGAGAAGAAGAAATTGCACGCCATATTCGTACAATTGGTCTTTGGCGTGCAAAAGCGCGTAATGTTTATGCACTTTGCAACTTTTTAATTGATCACTATGGTGGTCAAGTGCCTGATAAACGTGAAGCACTTATGGCACTTCCTGGAGTAGGGCGAAAAACGGCTAATGTTGTTTTGAGTGTTGCTTTTGGTCAGTCTACACTGGCGGTGGATACGCATATTTTTCGCCTTGGAAACCGCCTTGGTTTAGCGTCTGGCAAAACACCAGAGATTGTTGAAGAAAAGTTACTAAAGATTATACCAGTGCATTATATTCGTCATGCGCATCATTGGCTTATTTTACATGGGCGTTATATTTGCCAAGCCCGTAAAGTACAATGTACGCAATGTATTATTGCTGATCTGTGTAAAGCAGCCATCAAAACAAATGCAATTCCAGCACCTTTGGTTGAAGTTCAAGGCAATGGGCCTCCGATTTTTTTTTGATATGGTCTTGCTATTTCGTGTATACTAGCTTATGAAAACGCTATCAGAGCCGCCCGGCAGGGCATGCCGTGGCTGTTTGAATGCTTGTTCAAGCGTTAGTCCGCTTGAATGTAATGAATCCACTTGAATGAATAAAATTGTATGGAGTAGCAAAATGCCCAAGATGAAGACCAAGTCGTCCGCTAAGAAGCGATTTAAAATCACTGCGTCAGGCAAAGTTAAAGTAACAGCTGCAGGCAAACGTCACGGTATGATTAAGCGTTCAAATAAATTTATTCGCGATGCGCGTGGAACGATGGTTTTATGCGAACAAGATGCCAAAAAAGTCGTTCAGTATTATTTGCCAAATGGTTTTTAAACCTTACGCTTTTGATTTTTAGGAGATTATTACATGGCACGTGTAAAAAGAGGTGTGACAGCGCACGCTAAGCACAAAAAGGTTTTGAAACAAGCTGAAGGTTTTTACGGTCGGCGCAAAAATACTATTCGTGCAGCTAAAGCGGCGGTTGATCGTTCAAAGCAGTACGCTTATCGTGATCGCAAAAATAGGAAACGTACTTTCCGTGCTTTGTGGATTCAGAGGATTAATGCCGCTGTTCGTGCAGAAGGTTTGACTTATGCGCGTTTTATTGATGGTTTATCGAAGGCTGGTATTGAGGTTGATCGTAAAGTTCTTTCAGATATAGCAGTTCACGAAACAGAAGCGTTTTCTACTTTAGTAGCCTGTGCAAAGAAGGCTTTGGAATATTTACAAGACACGACGCCTAATGCTTTTGAAAGCGCTGTCAAGTAAGCCAGTCGTGTTCTCTTAAAGCATTCATTTATTCAGGGTCCCGTACTGGTTTTTACGAGTGCGGGTTTTTTTTTATTAAAAACATAGGCAAAAAGATGAGCGATATTGAGCGTCTGGAACAAGAAATTTGTTTAGCTTTAGAAGCAGCGGGTGATGAACAGGAACTTGAAGCAGTGCGTATTGCGGCGTTAGGCAAAAAAGGGAGCATCTCTGAAAAATTAAAAACATTAGGGAAGATGAGCGCTGAAGAACGTCATAAAATGGGGCCTGCTCTTAATGGGTTAAAAAATCGTGTTTTAGAGTTATGGACGCAAAAACGTGATCTTCTTAAAAAGCAAGCAATGGATTCGCGCCTTTCTAGCGAAACGGTTGATGTAACCTTACCTGTTCGTTCTTCACCTATAGAACGGGGGCGTATTCATCCTATCTCACAGGTGATTGAAGAAATTATAGCTATTTACACGAATATGGGTTTTTCACTTGCGGAAGGACCAGATATTGAAACAGATTATTACAATTTTACGGCATTGAATTTCCCTGAAGGTCATCCAGCGCGCGAAATGCATGATACCTTCTTTTTTGATGTCAATAAAGCAGGAGAGCGCAAATTATTGCGCACCCATACATCACCCGTGCAAATTCGTACGATGGAAAAACAAAAAGCACCCATACGTATCATTATTCCTGGAAAAACTTACCGTATGGATTCAGATGCGACTCATTCACCAATGTTTCATCAGGTGGAAGGTCTTGTGATTGATAAAACCTCTACCATTGCACATATGATGTGGCTTCATGAGACTTTTTGTAAAGCTTTTTTTGAAGTTTCATCTGTGAAGATGCGTTTTCGTCCCTCTTTTTTTCCTTTTACCGAACCATCTATGGAAGTGGATATCCAGTGTGACCGTTCTGGTTCAGAAGTAAAATTCGGTGAAGGACAAGATTGGCTGGAAATCTTAGGATGCGGAATGGTGCATCCTAATGTATTGAAGAATGTTGGTTTAGATCCCGATGAATATCAGGGATTTGCGTGGGGAATGGGTATTGATCGCATTGCCATGTTGAAATACGGTATGCCTGATTTGCGGGCTTTTTTTGATGCTGATTTGCGTTGGTTAGATCATTACGGCTTTCGTTGTTTTGATATACCTGCTTTTTTTCCTGCTTTAAATAATGTGTGATCTTATCATAGCGTTGATGTGAGGTTTTAAAATGAAATTTACATTGTCTTGGTTGAAAGATCACTTAGAGACAGATGCATCTTTGAATGAAATTTGCGATAAACTAACGGCGATTGGTCTTGAGGTTGATCATGTTGATGACCGTTCTTCTTTAAAAGGTTTTGTGATTGCAAAAGTTTTAACAGCAACAAAACATCCTGACGCAGATAAATTACAGATTTTATCGGTAGATACGGGGTCTGGTACGCCTATGCAAATTGTCTGTGGGGCACCAAATGCGCGTGCTGGACTTGTTGGTGTTCTTGCATTGCCAGGCACTTATGTGCCGGGACTTGATGTGACCTTGTCTGTAGGAAAAATTCGTGGGGTTGAAAGTTTCGGGATGATGTGTTCACAAGCAGAGCTTGAATTATCAAGTGAGCATGATGGGATTATCGAACTCCCAGAGGATGCGACTATAGGAGGTTCATTCGCTGCTTATGCAGGTTTAGATGATCCAGTCATTGATATTGGTTTAACTCCCAATCGTTCTGATTGTACAGGTGTTCGCGGTATTGCGCGTGATTTAGCTGCTACTGGAATCGGGCGATTAAAAGAATTATCGTTGCCACAATTTGACGCTTCTTTTGAAACACCGCTTCATGTTTCTTTAGATTTTTCGCAAGGCTCATCGCTATGTTTAGGTTTTGCTTGGCGTGAAGTACGTAATGTTCAAAATGGGGCGTCACCGCAATGGATGCAGCGGCGTTTGAGTGCAATTGGTTTGAGACCTATTAATGCGTTGGTCGATATGACCAATTACATAAGCTTTGATCTTGGTCGTCCGCTTCATGTTTTTGATGCAGATAAGATTAAAGGGAATTTAAGTGTATGTCGTGGTCGTGGAGGTGAACAACTTCAAGCGCTTAATGGAAAAATCTATAATTTGGGTGTCAAAGATTGTGTCATCGCAGATGAAGAGGGAGTTGTTTCGATTGCCGGTATTATGGGTGGTGAAAGAACGAGCTGTGATGAGAAGACGCGTCGGGTTATTATTGAGTCAGCACTTTGGGATTCAAAGAGTATTGCGCAGACGGGACGTGCATTAGGAATTATCAGTGATGCGCGTTATCGGTTTGAGCGAGGTGTTGATCCGACTTTTATGGAAAAAGGGCTTGAGATTGCAACAGAATTAGTTTTACGCCTTTGCGGTGGTGAGGTATCCAAGACGAAGGTTGTTGGTTATCAGCAACCAGAAATCAAACAAATCGCTTTTCCTTTTTCTGAAATGAAGCGTTTGACAAATTTAGAAATAGAGCGTGAACGAGCCATTACTATTTTGATACAGCTTGGATTTTGTATTGAAGGGGAAGGAGATGTTGTTACCGTTAAAGTACCAACATGGCGTCCTGATATTGCTGATAAAGCTGATTTAGTAGAAGAGGTGATGAGGATTTATGGGTTGGATAAAATTAAACCCATTCCGTTAGCAGATTTTACAGCGGGAAAAGGTCCAGTTTTAACAGGCGCACAGGTTCATTCACGTGTTGCGCGTTTAGCTTTAGCGCATCGTGGTATGAAGGAGGCCGTGACATGGTCCTTTATTTCTGAAAGTCAGGCTTTTGCTTTTGGCGGTGGTCAAGAACAGCTTAAATTGGTAAATCCTATTTCTGCTGACATGTCCGTGATGCGTCCTTCTCTTTTACCTAGTTTACTGATGGCAGCACAACGAAATGCTGATCGTGGTTTTCCAGATCTTGCTTTGTTTGAGGTGTCCAGCATCTATGAAGGCGATACACCTGATAAACAGCAATGTGTTGCTGGTGGGATTCGCCGAGGAACAGAACGATTTGAAGGAGCAGGGCGTTTTTGGCATGGTGATGCTGCAACAGTTGATGTTTTTGATGCCAAAGCCGATGCATTGGCTGTTTTAGAAGCGTGTGGTATGGATATAGGCAAGATTCAAATTGAAGTTGGAGCTCCTAATTGGTATCATCCTGGTCGTTCAGGGCTTATGAAGCTTGGAGCAAAGATTATTCTTGGTTTTTTTGGCGTTTTTCATCCTGCTACATTGGAAAAGTTAGATGTAAGTGGTCCTTTATGTGGGTTTGAAATTTTTCTTGATAAAATTCCGGAGTTCAAGAAAAAGGTAACCAAAAGTCGTTCTCCGTTGAAATTATCGCCTTTTCAAATAGTGCGGCGTGATTTTGCATTTGTGGTTGATAAAACGGTTGCTTCCTCTCTTATTGTACGTGCTGCAAGTGGAGCGGATAAAAAACTTATTCATTCAGTGCAGGTTTTTGATATTTTTGAAGATTCAAGCCTTGGTGAAGATAAAAAATCTGTTGCGATTGAAGTCGCTATTCAACCCATTGAACGGACCTTAACGGATGAAGATCTAGAAGAGCTTGCTTTGAAAGTGGTAGAAAATGTCACTAAGGTGACAGATGCATGTTTGCGCTGTTAAGTCTTCTTCTCTTTTATCAGGTTATTTTATAAAGAGGGAGCACTCAAAAGTGCTCCCTCTTTTTTTGGCATTCAGGATTTATAGAGCTCCTTGAAAGAAATTTTTCGCACAAAGCAGATTTTCTTTAAATGATCAGTTTTTTTCAAAGTTGAAAGAATGTTTTTAAACATCTTGAAAAGTTATTTTTTGTCAGAATCCTTCATTGCAAATGTCAAAGATAACTGTTATTTCTAAATGATAATGCAAATCATTGGCAATAAAGAGAGGATCAATGAACGTAAAAACATTTTGTACCGTATTTTTGGGAATTATTATTTTTTTTACACCCAATTTCGCTTTTGGTGCTGGCAAATTTAAAGCGGTTACGACATTCACGATCATTGCTGATATGGCGCGTAATGTAGCAGGTGATGCAGCTGATGTTGAATCAATCACCAAACCAGGTGCTGAAATTCACGAATATCAACCTACACCTCGCGATCTTATGCGCGCCCAAGGTGCAAATCTTGTATTGTGGAATGGATTAGAATTGGAACTTTGGTTTGAAAAGTTTTTCCAAAATATCAAGGATGTTCCAAGTGTTGTTGTTTCAAAAGGCATTGTGCCAATTAAAATTGGTGAAGGACCTTTCAGTGGTAAGCCAAACCCTCATGCGTGGATGTCGCCGACCTCTGCTTTGATTTACGTCGATAATATTCGTGACGCTTTTGTAAAGTATGATCCCGAACATGCTGCTATTTATAAAGAAAATGCCGAAATTTATAAGCAGAAGATTCGCGCAACGATTGATCCAATCAAGGCTGAACTGGAAGCAGTACCGCAAGATAAGCGTTGGCTTGTGACGAGCGAGGGCGCGTTTAGCTATTTGGCACGTGATTTTGATCTGAAAGAACTCTATCTATGGCCAATTAATGCTGATCAGCAAGGGACGCCGCAGCAAGTTAAACACGTTATTGACATGGTTCGCAAACACAATATCCAAGCAGTTTTTTCTGAGAGTACTATTTCTCCTGCTCCTGCTAAACAGGTTGCGAGAGAGACGGGGGCTAAATACGGTGGCGTTCTTTATGTTGATTCTCTGAGTGAAAAAAATGGTGAGGTCCCAACCTATATTGATTTATTGCGTGTCACAAGCGGGCGTATTAGCAATGCCTTATTAGATGGAGTAAGAAGTCAATGAAAGAATCTGGAATATTTGCTCAAGAAGTAACAGTAACTTATCGTAATGGACATACAGCTTTACGCGATGTGAATTTTGAGAGTCCAACAGGTTCCATTACAGCATTGGTTGGTGTTAATGGATCAGGCAAGTCAACATTATTTAAAGCTATTATGGGATTTGTGCGACCATCCAAAGGAAAAATTCGCATTTTTGGTTTGCCTGTTGATACGGCTTTAAAACAAAATCTTATTGCTTATGTTCCTCAGAGTGAAGATGTTGATTGGAATTTTCCTGTTCTCGTTGAAGATGTTGTTTTGATGGGGCGGTATGGTCACATGAATTTCTTTCGCTATGCGCGGGCACGAGATTATGAGGCTGTCCGTGTTGCATTAGAACGTGTCGATATGTTGCCATTTGCTAAGCGCCAAATTGGTGAACTTTCTGGTGGGCAGAAAAAGCGTGTTTTTCTGGCACGTGCTCTTGCGCAGCAGGCAAAAGCTATTTTGTTAGATGAGCCGTTTACAGGGGTTGATGTCACAACGGAAGACAAAATTATTGCTTTGTTACGAGACCTACGTCAAGAAGGAGCTGTGATATTAGTTTCTACCCACAATTTAGGCTCTGTTCGTGAATTTTGTGACCACACTGTCTTAGTAAAGGGAACGGTTTTGGCGTCTGGATTAACTGAAGCTGTCTTTACAAAAGAAAATCTTGAGAAAACTTTTGGTGGTGCTTTACACCACCATATTTTTGATTTTCAAAACGCAAAAAAAAATAATGTTTTCATGGCAGGAAAACAATCTATAGTTTTCGAGAATATTGAAAAAGTGGAGCACGTAGCATGATGTCTTGGTTGCTTGAACCGCTGAGCTATCAATATATGGTTAATGCGATGTGGGTTTCGGGATTGGTGGGGTGTGTTTGCGCCTTTCTTTCTGCTTTTTTGATGTTGAAAGGTTGGTCGCTCATTGGTGATGCACTCTCCCATTCGATTGTACCTGGAGTAGCAGGGGCTTATCTTCTAGGGTTCCCTTTTTCTCTTGGAGCTTTTTTTTCTGGTGGCCTTGCTGCGGCAGCGATGCTCTTTTTTAATCACCGGACAAAGCTGAAAGAAGATACTATTATTGGTCTCATTTTTTCTTCCTTTTTTGCTTTTGGCTTATTTCTCAAATCATTAAAACCAATGGCCGTTAATATTGATACGATTGTTTTGGGAAATATTTTAGCAGTCAGCTCGTCAGATATTATACAATTGGCTTTTATTGGTTTTTTTTCTTTGCTTATATTGCTTTTGAAATGGAAAGATCTCCTTGTTTCTTTATTTGATGAGACGCATGCACGCGCTATTGGATTAAACGTAAAGTTTTTAAAGATTCTCTTTTTCACATTACTTGCCGCTTGTACTGTTGCTGCTATGCAAACAGTTGGAGCGTTTTTGGTCATTTGTCTTGTGGTGACGCCTGGAGCAACAGCTTATCTTTTAAGTGACCGTTTTGTGAATGTTTTAGTTATTGCAGTTATAATTGGAACATTCACAAGTATATTAGGTGTTTATGTGAGTTATTTTTTGAATGCGCAAACAGGTGGTGTTGTTGTACTTTTTCAAGCATTTCTGTTTATTTTAGCTTTTATTTTTGCTCCTAAACATGGGTTTATAGCGGCACGCTTGCGTATAAATGCGGCAAAAAAAGGTGTGATGTTATCATGATTGATCAATTACTACTTCCTTTTCAGTTTTCTTTTATGCTTAAGGGTATACTTATTGTCATAATCCTTTCTGTTCCAATGGCGATGCTTTCTTGTTTTCTTATTTTGAAAGGATGGGCGCTTTTAGGCGATGCAATTTCTCATGCGGTTTTTCCTGGTGTTGTGCTTGGTTACATGGCGACACCGTGGGTGATAACAGTTTTGACTTCTTTGCCATTTGTTTGGTTTCAGCAAGTGCGCCCAGAGAATGTTACAATGACCTTGATTGCTTGTGGTGCTTTTATTGCAGGTATGGTTTGTGCTCTTACAACAGGTTTTTTAGGGAGCAATAGCCGTATCAAGCAGGACACGGTGATGGGTGTTGTTTTTTCGTCTATGTTTGGTTTGGGGCTTGTTTTGGCAACATCTATTTATAGTAGCTTAGACTTGAATCATATTCTATTTGGTAATCTCCTGGGTGTTAACTGGCTTGATATCACGCAGACGGCGATAATTTCTGCTACTGTTACCTTTATTTTAGGAGCGAAATGGCGTGATTTTATGCTGTATATTTTTGATTCAGTTCAAGGTCGTGCAATGGGGTTGCGAATATCAGTACTCCACTATACTCTTTTAACAATGATTTCTCTCACGATCGTTGCAGCTTTGAAAGCTGTTGGGATTGTTCTTGTTATTTCTTTATTGATAGCGCCGGGAGCAATTGCTTATCTTATTACAAAGCGGTTTTCTTTTATGTTGGTAATCGCTATATTTGTTGCCGCTTTTTCTGGTTTTTTAGGAGTTTATTTAAGCTTATTTTTAGGTTCTGATTCTGCTTCCACGATTGTGTTGATTTTAACTTTGATTTTTATTGCTATTTTTACGTCGACTTTTTTTCGCCGAGTTACAATTCAGGAAATTTAAGTGTAATAAAGTTCGTGCATAGCAGACATGCGTTTTTGTCTATTGTTTCTCATGCTTGTTTTAACTAGAAAGCGTGTTGCTAGGTCGTTTTCCTCCTAATGTCTAGCAGATGGATGCAGTATGTATTCTCCCCCCCCCAACACTGCATTCGTAATTAAGAGGCTGCATTGATTTATTCTGCAGCCTTTTTATTTTTTGTTTTCTCAACAATTTATTTTGCTTTCTTGAAACTTTTGAAATGATTATCATATTGCGTAAGTTGTTCTACGCGTTGAAAGGAGGAATCACCGAAAAATACGCTTACGAATGAAATAGTATTGAGAAGTGGTTGTGTACCAAAGCGTGTAATATATTATGACTTTTCGTAGAGGAAAATGGTGCTAGAAGATGAAAAAGGATTTTACTATATCTCACCCTTTGCGTATCTTCATGTCTATAGTGGGTTGGGCAATGGTTATATTGGGTATCATCGGCATAGTACTCCCTATTATGCCAACCGTGCCCTTTCTATTAGTTGCTTCATGGTGTTTTGCGCGTTCATCACCACGTTTTCATCATTGGTTGAATAATCACCGCGTTTTCGGTCCGCCTATTAAGCAATGGGAAGAAAAGAGAGCTATTCCACCATTAATTAAAGTTTTTGCGGTGGTGAGCATGGCGGGAGGTTTTTTATCATTTTTGATGATGCTGCATCCTGCTTTGTGGTTTGCTTTGTTGGTTGCGGCTGTTTTATTGTTGATAGCCATTTATATTGTGACGCGTCCATCTTCATAATGACAGAAATAAAAAGCTTTATGAATCAAATGCTCTTTTTATCTTTGCTAGTGCGTTAGATTTATTGACAGAGATTTTCCACTCTCAAATTTAGTTAACGTTTCCATACCAAGGATGTATATGAGATAATAAGTTTTTTAGAGGGTTCATGAGATATAACGATATATTCGTGAAACAATTTTATGAGCAGAGAGGATTATATACGAACACCTTAATCAAGTACGCTCGTAAAATTACTTTGATCAGCAATTATAAATTACATTGATAGAGGAAAACTACACTGTTTTGTTAATGCTGAGAGAGTCTGCATCAGCTGGCTAGTATCCATCAGTAATTGATTTTATAGTCGTTTGTATTTAATTTTATACAAATAAGCTTATGGTTAAGTTTTTATAGGTGGTTTTTGATTACCAAAAAAATTGAGATAACGTTCTATTTCTTGCGGACTACCGATGGTTTTTTCAGGATTATCCGAGAGTTTTACAGCTGGTCGACCATTGGCATGAGTGGCTTTACAAACAAGGGAAAGAGCATCAAAGGTTGCAATTTCTTGGGGTGCACAACCTGCAAAATCATTGGTAAGATCTGTTCCCCATCCGAAACTCATACGCACTCTCCCGTGGAAATGATGATAAGTTTTTTCAATAGTATTGACATCAAGGGCATCAGAAAAAATCAATAATTTTTCGCGTGGATCTTTTCCTTTTTCTTTCCACCATTGGATAATGCGTTCGCCACCTTCAATGGGTGGAGCACTATCAGGTCTGAAACCTGTCCAATCAGCCACCCAATCTGGTGCATTGCATAAAAATGCTTCTGTACCAAAGGTATCAGGCAAAACAATGAGAAGATTTCCACCATAATAACGGTTCCAATCTTGCAGAACTTTATAAGGTGCTTTGCACAATTCGTTATCGTTATTAGCAAGAGCAGCAATGACCATGGGCAATTCATGTGCATTGGTTCCAAGAGCTTCTAAATCTGTATCCATGGCCAGAAGAACGTTGGAAGTCCCAGTAAAAGAATCGCCAATACCTTCTTTTAATGCTTCAACGCACCAGCGTTGCCATAAAAAAGAATGACGACGCCTTGTACCAAAATCAGATATTTTAATATTAGGCAATTTTTTAAGCCGCTCAACTTTACTCCACATTTTTGCTTTAGCACGTGCATAAAGCACATCAAGAGCAAAACGATCTAGTTTTTTCATAGCAGCACGTGAACGTAATTCACTGATAATAGCAAGGGCGGGGATTTCCCACATCGAGCTATGGGACCACGAACCATGAAAATGGAGGATATATTGCCCATCTTTGCGGGTGAGTTCATATTCTGGCAGTTGAAAGTTCTCGAGCCAATGAAGAAAATCTGGTTCGAAAATTTGTTTGCGTCCATAAAATGTATTACCAGCAAGCCAGATCATTTCTTTTTTTGTAAAGCGCAAACTGAGGGCGTGATCAAGTTGAGCACGCAATTCAGCCTCATCAATATCATCGGCGAGACGTATTGTTTTGGTACGGTTTATGAGGGAGAAAGTAACATTAACATTTGGATAAAGCCCCCAAATCATTTGTACCATAAGAAGTTTATAAAAATCCGTATCCAAAAGTGAACGAATAATAGGATCAAGTTTCCAAGTATGATTATAAACACGTCTCGCAATATCTGGATGATTCATAACCCTTTTTCTTTCAGTCTTGTGGAATCTAAAATTACTGTACACCAACACGATCAATATAGGGAATACAGGGACGATAACAACTCTATGGTTTTGGGCAAGAATAAAAAATCCGTTTCATTTTTCTGTTTTTAAGATTTAACAATACGTATGATTTCATATTTTCCCGTTTTTTTTAACTTTATTCCTGCGTGAACCTTGGCATATTTTTTACCATTAATACTGAGTGTATTTTCAGATCCCCATTTCACTTTAATGGTATAAACAGCATCATGAAACTTCATTTTTGCTTCGTATTCTGGCCATAAGGAAGGCAAATTTGGACGTAAAAATAATTGATTAGCTTGACGATTAATTCCAAGAATGTTTTGGGTTGCCGCGCGGTAGAACCAGCCTGCTGAACCTGTATACCATGTCCAACCACCTTGTCCACGACGTGGTTGGGTAGCGTAAATATCTGCGGACATAACATAAGGTTCAACACGATAAGTTTCAGGATTTTGCCCATGGGTAATGGGATTGATCATAGAAAACAAACTATAGGCTTTGTCCCTTTCACCCATTTCAGCAAGCGCTAAAATGCTCCAAATAGCACCGTGCGTGTATTGACCACCATTTTCTCGTATTCCAGGAGGATAGCCTTTAATATAACCAGGTTCGAGAATACTTTTATCAAAAGGTGGCCAGAATAGACGTATAAGTCCGCCGTCTTCATCACACAGATGTTCAAGCATGGATGCCATTGCTTGTTTTTGACGCTCAAGAGATGCCATTTGAGAAATGACAGCCCAAGTTTGAGCAATAGTATCAATTTGGCATTCATCATTTATTTTAGAACCGAGAGGGGTTCCATCATCAAAATACCCTCGTCGATACCAAGCACCATCCCAACTGTGGTCTTCTAGAGCATTCGTCAAACGTTTAAGGTATGCACTCCATGCTTGCATATGGCTGTTATCGCCACGGCTTTGAGCAAGGGGGATGAATGCTTTTAGCGCGGTTCCAAGAAACCACCCTAACCAAGTGCTTTCGCCTTTTCCTTCAATACCTACCAAATTCATGCCATCATTCCAATCACCGCCGAGAATAAGTGGAAGTTCGTGTTGTCCACAGCGCTTTATGGCAAGGTCTAAAGCTAAAGCACAATGTTCATAAATCGTAGCAATTTTTGAAGATTGTGTGGGTTGAAAATAAGCATCGTGTTGTCCATCGTTGACAGCAGCTCCTTCAATGAAAGCTATTGGAGTATTGAGAAATGCGTAGTCGCCAGTCGTGTTGACATAAAGAGCTGTTCCATAAGCAAGCCAGACGATATCATCAGAAATGTATGTGCGAACACCAGCATTGGTATGAGGGAGCCACCAATGCTGTACATCACCTTCCGGAAATTGATGTGCTACAGCGTTTAACAATTGCTCACGCGCCAGTTTCGGTTCTAGCAATAACAAAGACAAGCTGTCTTGCAATTGATCGCGAAAGCCAAATGCACCACTCGCTTGATAAAAAGCTGCGCGCGCCATCATGCGGCAAGCATAGACTTGATAAGGGAGCCAATGATTGACCATAATATCAAAAGAGGGATCAGGTGTTTTTACTTGGAGGGGGGAAACGAAATGACTCCATTGTTGTTTTTGTTGTGTGAGCAGAATTTCAAAATCACTTGCACGTACTTGGTCTAGTAATTTTTCAGCCTCTTGTATATTTTCAGCACTACCAAGATAGAAAACGATTTCTTTTTTTTGTCCTGGGAGAAGATCAATATCATAGGCTAATGCTGAACAAGGATCACATCCTGTTTCAACCGTATTTGAAAGGGCGCCGGCTTTACGGATTGCGTGAGGATGTGTAACTGTTCCTGTTGTCCCGATAAACTCAGTGCGATTGGTGGTGGTGCTAGATGGTATTTCGGATGCGGATAAAAATGCTACGTGTTGAGATTTTTCGATATGATAGGGATTTTTAATAAAATGTGCACCACGTTTGGTATCATAAGAGGCAAGTATAAAAGGTGCATATTTTGTACGAATGTTTCCTAACACCCATTCAACATAATTGTAAAGACGTAAGTATCGCGGTGTTTTTCCGTCATTTTTAAGGATGAGACGTGAAAGGCGAACCGATTTTTCTCGATCGAGTGTATGGGTAAGTTCTAATGTGATCTCTGAATGAGTGGATTTAAAGGTTGAGAATCCAAAACCATGGCAAGCTTCATAGATAACATTTTCATTACATTCAACGGCAGAAACAGGCGAGAAACGTTTTAAAGATAAGCGATCTACTAGGTAAAGTGCTTCCCCTGGACGGTTAGAAATGGGATCATTACTCCAAGGGGTTAATTGATAATCGCGGCTATTGTTTGCCCAAGTAAAAAGTGCACCTTCAGCAGAAACATGGAAACCAAAATTATGGTTAGCAATGACGTTAATCCATGGATGTGGTGTGGTGGTGTGTCCATGAAGACGTATCACATAATAGTTATGCTGGTTAAACCCGCCATAACCATTCCAATATTGTAGGCCTTGTCCATCAACAGGGAGAATAGAATCTTTTTGATGACTGATAAGACCAATGGAAGCAAAAAGGCTTTGTTTCGTTTGTGTCGTAACTTGTCTTCCCTCGTTGCACTTTTTGTAGTTTAATTGATAATGAGATTCTTGATGACTATTGATTGCGAGATCAAAATCACTCTCATCAAGTCGTTTGAGCTGTTCAAACAAAGAGCCATTTTGGGCATCAAGAATGATGCGTGCTGATGCAAGAAGTGTCTTAAGGCTTTGGTCATTTATTTGATCACGTTGAAGCGTAAAAATATGTTGGCGTTCATTCGTGTCATGAGTGTGGTGGCGATAAGATTCGCATACCCATTCAATAGCACGTTGCGTATCTTGTATATAAGAACATGCTTGTTCATTGAGAATGACTAGATCAACAATGAGGCCGCGCATGCGCCAATATTCATGTGCTTTAAGCAGTTCGCATAAAACAGTTATGTCTCCCTTATTATCTAATCTAAGAAGACAGATAGGGTAGTCTCCTGAAAGAGACATGGGCCAAAGATCAGATTGTTTACCGAGAGCTTTTGCTAATATTTTTGGAGAAAGACTCCATTTTCGGTCGGGATAAATAAGCGGTGTTGCATATTTTTGATACGTAATAGCTTCTTTAAGGTTGATGCCACTCTGATATAGCGAGACCTGCGAACGTGTCCACGCCATTGAAAATTCTTGCTGGAATATATTAGGTTGTCGATAATGATTAATATGATTTTGCAGTGTTTCTTTTGTATTGGCAGCAAAAGTCCAAAAAATAAGTTCTGCTTTTTCATGTGCTGGGATTTTTATACGGCACCGGAGAGAGATGATCGGATCAAGAACACAACCTTGACTATTGTTAAAACGAGAATTTTGATCAAATGCCGCAGGTCGATGAATAGATCGACCTCGTCCAATAAACAGGGAGCGATCAGTTTCAGCTTCTACCTCTTGGAGAGTATCTGTTGTATCTGTAACAAAATGGGCAATATGAATCTCAGGGTCATTAGGTGAACGTTTACGCCTTTTGGCAAAAATCGTTCTTCTTTCCTCAGTAATTTCTGTTTCTATAAACATCCGAGAAAAAACAGGATGAGCGCAATCTGTATCCATTGTTGCAAGTGCTAGTTCGCCATAAGAGGTCACTTCAATGAGGCGCTCTTTGTTTGTTATATTTATAAGTTGAATACGTCGACCTTCACCGCATCCTTCAGATGTAATGAGACATTCAAGTGTTGATTTAATGCCATCAACCATTTTCGTATATTCAGCTTTTTCATCTGTAAAAATGCAGATCGCTTCTTCTTCGACAACGCGTGTAGGTTCACCGGTAACAGACCACCAGCGTCCACTATGCGTATCACGGAGAAAGAATAAAGTACCTTGTTGATCTTCTGTCGTATCAGGAAGAAAGCGTGTAATCGCATAATTATGCCAACGGCTATAACCAGAGCCATTAGCGGTTAACATTACAGAGTAAAAACCATTGGATAAGAGCAAAGTTGCACGTGGTTTAAGAAGCGGGTTAGTAATAATGCGCAAAGGGGCATCATCAAATTCTCGAGGGTTATTGCGCATTTGATTCATAACTTTGGTATGAATGATGGGAATTTGATGTGGAGCTCTTTCCTGTAATAATAATTGTACAGTTTCAATGATTGGATCACGGTGAAAACGATCGCGCATCCGCCCTTGAAAAATAACATTGTTAATGGCAAGAATAGACATGCCGTGATGGTGCGCATAATAATTACGCACAACAGCGTATTTTTTTCCTGTTGGCAGGCGTGAAGGGGTGAAGTCAACAGAGTCATAATAACCATATGTACCTAAAGCACCAAGATCACGCAGCCGTTTTAAATTAGTTACAGCTTGAGTAGGCACGTATTGTGCTGCTAGAAGACAGGCATAGGGAGCAATAACAGCATTGCGTGAGAGACCACGTTGGAGTCCGAGGTTTGGTGCACCAAAATTGGCGTATTGGTAATTCATTAAGTGATCGCGAGCGTTAAATGCCGCTTCTGAAATACCCCAAGGTAATCTCCGTTTATGGGCGTATTGTATTTGATGACGAATAATAAGCCTATTAGTTTGATCTAAAAGAGACCCTAAAGGTTCGCACGTAACGAGGGACGGCATGAGATATTCAAACATGGAACCAGACCATGATAAGAGCGCGCCCTTCCAACCAATGGGGACGAGGAGTCGGCCAAGATGGAACCAATGTTTAATTTTTATATCGCCTTTCGCAATGGCAAAAAGACTTGCGAGGCGGGCTTCCGAAGCCAGTAGATCATAACAGCTTTCATCAAGTTTGTTTTCTTGAACACGATATCCAATGGACAAAAGATGCCTTTTAGGTTGTTCTAAAAAGTCAAATTTCATATCAAAGGCTATTTGTCGTGCCTTTACAGCTAAAGTGTTTAATTTTTTACGTAGTTTTTCACTGTCGTAATCGCTAGTAGCATCATGATGATGGGCTTCACAGGTTTCTACAAGACATTTGGCCCAAGAAAGTGCACGAGCGGATTCTATTGTTTGGATTTTTTGATTGAGCTCTTCTATTAAGTATAAAATATCACAGGCTGCGAGAGAAAGGTTAGTGGTGTAAAAAGTGGTTGTATCTGGTTTTTTGATGAAAACACTGATGGAGTGATAAAAATTGGTGATATGTTGTTCGATTTGTTGACGTAGGGGATGTGGAATATATTGATTATCTGGAATCTCTTTGACAGTTTCTTCAAGAATAGCATTAACATCACATAAGCCTGCTCGATCACTTTGAAAAAAAACATGAGGTTTTTCTGCCCATTCACTTAAGGCTGAAGAGAGCGTCACCAAATGGCCAGCAAGATTTCCTGAATCAACCGTTGATATATAAGTTGGTAAGAGAGGTTTGAGTGTATCCGTTTCATACCAATTGTAGAGATGACCACGGAACTTTTCCATTTTTTCAAGAGAGCGTAATGTACATTCAACGCGTGTAATAGCCTCTGCAAAACTAATCCAACCAAAATCACGAGCAGCGATAATAGAAAGCAGATAAACTCCAATATTTGTAGGGGATGTCCGCTGGGCAACAAGAGGTTCTGGATCTTCTTGAAAATTATCGGGTGGTAAATAATTGTTTTGCGCATTAACAAAGGTTGCATAATAGAGCCATGTCCGTCGTGCAATGCATCGCAGT
This sequence comes from Bartonella taylorii, assembly GCF_023920105.1. Taxonomy (NCBI): domain Bacteria; kingdom Pseudomonadati; phylum Pseudomonadota; class Alphaproteobacteria; order Hyphomicrobiales; family Bartonellaceae; genus Bartonella; species Bartonella taylorii. Next base: position 1,615,797 of record NZ_CP083693.1, on the reverse strand, counting down.
ATTTTGTTATCCCCTGAAGATATATGAAGAGTAGTTTCAAATGTTGAGGGTTGGCTGACAATCCACGCAATTAAGGGTGAAAAAAACCATGCGAGTCCAAAGGGCAAAGCAAGAAAGCTTGTAAGACTATGAAAAGAGAAAGGCAGTGCTACGGCAAGAATACCAATGAGCGATGCTGGCCACATTGTAAGGATATAGAAACCCAAACTATTAGGCATTGTTTTTGTTGAGGTGGAGGTTTTCCATTCAAGGAGGTGCTGTTTTGAAATCCCCATGCGATAGAGTGTGCGAACAATTGCATCAGTCATAAAATAAGCAGAATGAGCAATAAACGTGGTTTTAAGAAATATATTTGTTAGCGTAAAGATACTTTTGTTCAAAATCAATCGAAGATATCCACGTAAAGAATGATCAATATTGGAGGGAACAAAAGTTTTTAATACGCCTAAAATTGGTGAGACAAAGAGGCTAAACAGCAAGAATGTTTGCCAAATGATTGCTATTTTTAACGGTAAAAGAGACCACCCTGTGATTGCTGCGATCAACCACATAAGTGGTGTGAGAGAACGGCGCAGATTATCTTGCATTTTCCAACGCGTAATGGAGTTAATTTTATGGGGGGAAAAGAGATAAGGCAAGAGTTGCCAATCACCACGAATCCAACGGTGATGACGCGCAACATCAACATTATAAGCTGTTGGATAATCTTCAATCACTTCTACATTACTTACTAATGCAGTGCGTGCATATCCTCCTTCCAAGAGATCATGACTAAGAACAGTATTTTCTTTAATTTTACCCTTAAGTGCTTGTTGAAATGCATCAATATTATAAAGACCTTTTCCTATGAAAGTTCCTTCTCCCAAAAGGTCTTGATAAGTGTCAGAAACAGCAAAAACATACGGATCAATGCCGCGATTGGTAGAAAAAAACCGTTGCAGAATTGATGTTACTTTTCCTGTTGTAAGAGAAGGTGTAATACGCGGTTGCAAAATGCTATAACCTTTTACAACTTTTCCATTGTGTGGATCAAAAATGGGATGGTTGAGCGGATAGTTAAGTTTTCCAACGAGTTTTGTAACACTTTCAGGGGTAAGACGTGTATCTGAATCTAGAGTCATCACAAAACGACAATCCATGGGAAGGTGTGGATTGGGGGGATAAAAGCTTGTGTTTTTATCGCCTCTTAATAGCAGATTAAGTTCATAAAGTTTACCACGTTTGCGTTCCCATCCCATCCAGCATTTTTCGCTAGCATTATAAAGGCGCCGACGGTGTAAAAGGAAAAAGAGGGGAATGTCATAACGATGATAACGATGATTGAGTTTATCAATACTCCTTTGCGCATAATGCAATAGATCAAGATCATCTTGTGTTTGTTCAAAGGGAGAGTCATCCCAATCCGTAATGAGGGCAAAATGAATGGCGCCTTTGGGATTGGAAAGGTAGTGTATTTCAAGATTGCGCACTTGTTCATCAATATAATCGCGTGATGTGATGAGAGTAGGAACGACAACCATTGTACGTGCATTTTTGGGAATACCTTCTTTATATTCATAACCAATGAGCTGTTTTGATGGCATAAACCATGAAACAACAGTGTTAAAGAAAGCAAAAGCTGCATCCATAGCAGGAAAAAGCGCCAATGCGGTAAAGAGAAAGGCTATCCTTGGTGTTGTTCCAGATACCTCTAAGAAAGCGTAGACAGCAAGTAAAAGAGCAAAGGTTAAAAGAGAAACAGGAATTGCAATAATTCTTATTTTTGAACAACAAAGGGCTTGGATCCATTTTATGAAAAGGGGTGGAGTGTATCCACAAGCCTTTTCAAGAATATGCCGTCCCTCATCAACGAGATACCAGCCAACAGAGGGATTATTATGATGAGAGGACTCTTTAGAGGAAGAGGATGTCATCTCTACAGCTTTTCGTGCAACTTCCAGCTCATTGAGAGGTGAAAGGCGCGCAATCTTTTCAATCACTTGCCGATAGATATTGCGTGAGTGAGAATCAATTTTGGAAAAATCACTGTTTTCATGCAAAATAAAGTCTACAGAACTCACTGTTTCAAACCATATTGTCCAATCAGTATCATCAATGGCTTTAAGGGAACGAATAATATTGCCCATGGTTACACCATCTGAAGCTTGTCTAGTATGTTCATCGGCTGTTGCAATTTCTAAGCTACTGTTTTTGCTCTGTAATTGCTTTTCAAGCCAAGTGAGAGCTGTTGTTGAATCGATAGATGCACCACGTAGACGATAGAATAAATGCGCTGAAAAGGTTGAGTCGGCAGTGAATGGTTTATATAGTGTAAAAAGGGTGTGTAATTTTGTTTCATTGTCTGCGAGAGAAATTTTATCAGCTACTTTATGAGCGAGATGACGCATATACCGTGTTTGTTCAATACGTAATGAAAGACGACGAACATTTTCAATCAATAGCATTTGCATGACAGAAGGGAGCGCCCATAGCTCACCAATTTCAAGGGCGCAAACTTTTTGGAATCCATTGATTGTAGCTGTGAGTGTTTCTTGTGAAAATTCGCTATCTGTGTGAGCAATATAAAGCCAAGCTAAAGCAAAAATGCGTGGTATGCCTGCTTTTTGTTTATAAAGAGGAAGTTGTTTGATGAAGGACTTTGATAAGTCACGGCGTAGTTGTTGTATATTTTTGTCAATGGTATAATAATTATCAATGAGCCATTGAGCAGATGGTGCAATAGTTTCATCATTGTGAGCGGCAACATCGCTGATATGAAAGGCGTGGAGAATAAGTTTGGCATTTTCCCTCAACCTTTTGTGAAAATTATTTTCTCCTTTATATTCAGGAAGTGGGATTTCTCTTTTCGAAGCTATATCATAGCCTAATTTATAGAGTTCATTCTGCTGCTTATAAGTTGAGCGAATAGGAAAGCTGGTTTCAGTAAGATAGAGGTGTTCAGTTTGTTGAGAAAAAAAACACTTCATGAAAGATATTGTGTGTGCCATAATATTCTTTGTTATTTAATTACGCGGTTTCTTTATGTTTAATAGGCTGTGAACACTTTATCTTAATAATGAGCAGTTCAAAGGAAAAAATGAACTTTTTGCTTTTCTTTGAGAGTATTTGCCATTTTTGACTCTACAGTTTAAGAAACAAACAGACAATTTCTTTGAAAAAAAAGGTCGCCAAAAACAGGCGACCTTAATTTTAACAACTGTTAAATGTTCTAATAATTAATCTTGTTCTTGTTTTTTCAAAGCTGCACCAAGAATATCGCCAAGAGAAGCACCTGAATCTGTTGATCCATATTGAGCAACAGCTTCCTTTTCTTCTGCAATTTCTAAAGCTTTGATAGAAACTGAAAGCTTACGTGTTTTTTTATCGAATGCAGTAATGCGGGCATCAAATCTCTGACCAATTGCGAAACGTTCAGGGCGCTGTTCATCACGATCACGAGCCAAATCAGCACGACGAATGGTTGTTTCAAGATTGTGGTCAATCAATTTCACATCAATGCCATTATCATTAACTGCAGTAACTTCACATGTCACTACAGCACCTTTACGAAGTTCGCCAGCAGCAGCTGCTTCTCCAACTTTATCGCTGGAAAGTTGTTTAATTCCAAGAGAAATACGTTCTTTTTCAACGTCAACATCAAGGACCACAGCTTTAACGATATCGCCTTTATTGTACGTATCAATGACTTGTTCACCAGGACGATTCCAATCAAGATCAGAGAGATGAACCATACCGTCAACATCGCCTTCAAGACCAATGAAGAGACCAAATTCTGTTTTATTTTTGACCTCTCCTTCGATTTGTGAATTGACAGGGAATTTATTAGCAAAAGCGACCCATGGATTTTCAAATGTTTGCTTCAAGCCAAGAGAAATACGACGTTTAGATGGATCAATTTCAAGAACAACCACTTCCACTTCTTGTGATGTGGAGAGAAGTTTACCTGGATGGATATTTTTCTTTGTCCAACTCATTTCGGAGACATGGATTAATCCTTCGATTCCTGGCTCGATTTCAACAAAACCACCATAATCAGTAATGTTCGTAACAGCACCGGTAATTTTCTTACCAACAGGATATCGAGCGCTGATGCTTTCCCAAGGATCACTTTCAAGCTGTTTCATGCCAAGAGAAATACGGTGTGTATCTTGATTGATGCGAATGATTTGGACTTTAATCGTTTGACCAATTGTGAGAACTTCAGAGGGATGGTTAACACGCCGCCATGCCATATCGGTGACGTGTAAGAGACCATCAATCCCACCAAGATCAACGAAGGCACCATAATCGGTAATATTTTTAACAACACCTTCAACAATTTGGTTTTCTTCAAGATTTTGAACAATTTCTGAACGTTGCTCGGCTCGGCTTTCCTCTAAAACGGTACGACGTGAGACAACAATATTACCACGACGACGATCCATTTTTAAAATTTCAAAGGATTGTGAATTATGCATGAGAGGTGAAACATCACGAATGGGGCGAATATCAACTTGGCTGCGGGGCAAGAAAGCAACAGCACCATCGAGATCGACTGTAAATCCTCCTTTTACTTGGCTAAAGATAACTCCATCGACACGTGCGCCGGCATTAAATTTTTCTTCCAAACGAATCCAGCTTTCTTCACGCCGTGCTTTTTCACGCGATAGAATAGCTTCACCCATCGCATTTTCAATGCGCTCAATATAAACTTCAACTTCATCACCAATTTGCAAGGAACCGTCTTTTCCTTTAGCTCCAAATTCTTTGAGTGGAATACGTCCTTCGACTTTAAGTCCAGCATCAATAATGGCCATATCTTTCTCGATTGCAATGACACGGCCTTTAACAACGGATCCTTCATTAAGATCATTAGTTTGAAAGGATTCCATTAAAAGAGCTTCGAAATCCGCTGTTGTGGGATTGTATTGTGACATAAGAACTCCTGATACATACCTTAATTACAAAAGGTATAAGCGCTAGGTTAGTGTTAATACACGGTAACTCCCTGCCTTTTTCCTCAATAACAGGAAGAAAGATTAGCGCTTGGCCGGAAATTACCTTGACGACATTATCCAATTATACGCGTTTTTATGATCGGATCAATAAAAGCGCGTGCAATTGCAAATGTTGCTTCTATACCCAATTCTGACGTATCAAGCAAGTGGGCGTTTTTTGCTGGTTTAAGCGGGCTGTGTTTACGGGTTATATCGCGCTTGTCGCGTTGTTCAAGTTGAGCTAGGATTTCATGATAATCTGCTTTGGCTCCTATTTTTAAAATCTCCTGATAGCGACGTTTTGCACGTGTTTGAACATTGGCTAGAACATAAAGCTTAATATCTGCATCGGGGCAGACGACAGTGCCGATATCACGTCCATCAAGCACACTGCCAGGTGAAATTTTAGCAAAGTTACGCTGTTTGGCAACAAGAATTTCGCGTACAGTAGGGATGAGTGCTATTTTTGAAGCGGCTTCACCAAGTTCATGAGAAGAGAGAAGGGCTAGATTTAAAGTATTAAAATCAAGCTCTTTAGCACAAGCAAGAGCACTTTTTTCATCATCAAGAGCTAATTTTTGTTTTAGAAGTGCTTGGGCAACACCGCGATAAGTAAGACCAGTATCGAGATGACGAAGACGATAATGTGTAGCAATTTTTCTTGCTAATGTTCCTTTTCCTGAGGCTGCTGGTCCATCAATTGCAATAATAAAAGGTTTCAAGCGATTTTTCCCCCAAGCCGTTTTATGAAAGGGATAAATTCTGGAAAGCTGGTAGCGATCATCTGTTTATCGTCAATAGTAACGGGTTTTTCTGATGCCAATCCAAAGACAAGAAAACACATAGCAATTCTGTGATCAAGATGTGTGTTGACGTATCCACCACCTAGTCCTTTTGCGGAGTTTTTTCCATGAACAATGAGAAAATCCTTTCCTTCTTCGCACTCTACGTGATTTATTTTTAGCCCTTGAGCAAGTGCAGACAGTCGATCTGATTCTTTAACGCGCAATTCTTCAATTCCTAGCATAACTGTTTTGCCTTCAGCAAAAGCTGCTGCTACCGCCAAAGCAGGATATTCATCAATCATTGATGGAGCGCGTTCTTTAGGCACCGTTACGCCTTTTAGCATTGATGATCGAACGCGCAGATCGGCAACATCCTCTCCACCTGTTTGGCGTTGGTTCAAAAGCTCAATTTGAGCTCCCATTTCCCATAATGTTTTGACAAGCCCCATTCGAGAATTGTTGATAAGAACATTTTCAATGGTGATATCGGAGTCTTCTACAAGAAGCGCGGCAATAAGCGGAAAAGCTGCAGAAGAGGGGTCGCCTGGGATATCAAGAGTTTGTCCAGTAAGGTGTGGTTGGCCATTAAGATGAATAAAGCGCGTACCTTCAGCATCTGTTTCTATCTCAAGTTCAGCACCAAACGCTTTTAACATTTTTTCTGTATGATCTCGTGTGAGAATGGGCTCAATAACAGTTGTAGTGCCTGCGGTATTGAGTCCAGCAAGGAGGATTGCTGATTTAACTTGGGCGGAAGCCATTGGTAAACGATAGCGAATCGGGCTAGCTGTTTTCGGTCCATAAAGCGTTAAAGGAAGACGGTCGTCATGTGTTGCTTCAATTTCAACGCCCATTAAACGCAGTGGATCGAGAATACGCCCCATAGGGCGTTTGGAGAGAGAGGTATCACCGACAAAGGTTGTTTTCATATGATAAGGACCAACCATTCCCATAACGAGGCGTGCGCCCGTTCCAGAATTACCGAAATCCAAAGGGCTTTGTGCTGCTAAAAGGCAACCATTTCCTGTTCCACGAATAACCCAGAGACCGTTTTTTCTAATAATACAAGCACCTAAGGCTTGTATAGCAGCTGCTGTATTGAGAACGTCATCGCTTTCAAGAAGTCCGTGAATATGTGTTTCACCACTGGCTAACCCTCCCAATATAAGAGACCGATGGGAGATTGATTTATCTCCTGGTATTTTAATTTTACCAGAAAGGCTGGTAGATTTGTAGGCGGTTATGGATATTGCTTTTTGCATAGAAGTTCTATTTAATCTCTATTTGCATTTTGTTAAATTACGCTCCCTTTAGCACATGCTTTGAAAAGCGTCATGAGGAAATCCATGTAGCACTACGTTTTTATCTTTGACAAAGACATTATTTTTTGATTAAGCACCATGAAATTTATCTTTTAATGGAATTATAGTTAAGCAAAGAGGCATGGTTCATGGCAAAACAGGATCTTGGAACTAAGCGTGTTGATCCAGAAACGGGAAAGAAATTTTATGATCTTAATCGCGACCCTATTGTGTCGCCTTATACAGGGATTTCTTATCCGCGTTCTTATTTTGAGGTTGCAGCAGCTGAAGCAAATAGTGAAGAAGAAGTTGATACGGAAGAGCTTGATACAGCACTTGAAAAATCTGCTTTTATGCTTCTTGAAGAGGATGGTGACGACTCTAAAGATGATGATCTTCCTGATTTGGAGGATAGTGATGTGGATCTCGGTGATGACGATGATACGTTTTTGTCTCACGACGAAGACGATGAGGATGATGACGTTGCTGATATTCTCGGAGGTGGTGTTTCTAACGATGATGATTCTTAAAAAAAGCGAGAGGGCATTCTTTTCATTGAATGCAAATTCTTCTTGATCTTCGATTTTTATCGTTCTAAAAAATTCCTCTAAGATTGTTTACTTGTTCTTTTAGGGAAGAATCCGTCTTTATGTGGGGCTATAGCTCAGCTGGGAGAGCGCTTGCATGGCATGCAAGAGGTCAGCGGTTCGATCCCGCTTAGCTCCACCAAAAAGGTGAAACATTTGCTTAATAAAGCAGTAGCATTTATAAAAATACTTTATACACTGATCGAGAAGCACGGTGTTCTCCATAGAAATTGCTTCAATGTAACTTTGCCTTGTATTTTTAAATGATTTCATAAGGCGCTTCTTCAAAATTATTCACTATGTTTGTTCATTTATAGTATTCATAGGATTCTGCTGTATAAAAAAACGCAAGCTGTTCATCATTTGTGATGAAAATGTAGAAAATAAAAGGCTTCTAGATTAGAAAGTTATCACTGATGAAGGTTGTGTTATATGATAGACCAACTATTTCTATAATGAGGCAAATACCTGTTTCAACATTACCTCAATCTTAAAGATTTATGCAGCCAAGAGATAGCTATTTGCAATTCTACAAATGATAAAGATCATTCTTCTTAAAAACAATATTATTGGAGGGCCTTATTGTATTATGAACAATGGCTCTCAAACGGGTCTATGCGTAGCTTTAATTTTGTGATTTAAATGTCTCGATAGAAGCATTTTTCTCTTTTTCATGCAAGAGTTCTTGTCTTTAAGACTAGCTTGCAGCACAACAGAGAAAATGGAATTATTTGAGGGGAAAAAAATAATGCCTTCTTACCGTTCAAGAATATCAACTCATGGGCGCAATATGGCCGGGGCTCGCGGTCTTTGGCGTGCAACAGGGATGAAAGAGACTGATTTTGGTAAACCCATTATTGCGATTGCGAATTCTTTTACACAATTTGTACCAGGGCATGTCCATTTAAAGGATCTTGGGCAACTGGTAGCACAAGAGATAGCTGTTGCTGGCGGTGTCGCGAAGGAATTTAACACAATTGCTGTAGATGATGGAATTGCTATGGGGCATGATGGAATGCTTTATTCTTTGCCTTCCCGTGAAATTATTGCTGATTCTGTTGAATATATGGTCAATGCCCATTGTGCTGATGCACTTGTCTGTATTTCCAATTGTGACAAGATTACGCCTGGCATGTTAATGGCTTCTTTACGCTTAAATATTCCAACAATCTTTGTTTCAGGTGGCCCTATGGAAGCGGGTAAGATTAAATGGAAAAATCAAGATCTTACGGTTGACTTAGTTGACGCTATGATTGCAGCGGCTTCAGAGCATAATTCGGAAGAAGAAGTTGCTGAAATGGAACGTGCTGCTTGTCCTACATGTGGTTCTTGTTCAGGAATGTTTACTGCTAATTCTATGAATTGTCTGACTGAGGCATTAGGGCTTTCTCTTCCAGGCAATGGAACGATGCTAGCAACACATGCAGATCGTCGGATGCTTTTTGAAGAAGCTGGACGACAGATTGTTACATTAGCCAAGCGTTATTATGAAAAAGGCGATGAAACAGTTTTGCCGCGTTCTATTGCTTCGCGCAAGGCTTTTGAAAATGCAATGACTGTGGATATTGCTATGGGAGGGTCAACCAATACTGTTTTGCATATTTTAGCTGCAGCGCAAGAAGGTGAAGTGGATTTTACTATGACGGATATTGATCGCCTTTCGCGTCGTATTCCTGTTTTATGCAAGGTTGCACCTTCTGTAGCGAATGTCCATATGGAAGATGTACACCGCGCTGGTGGTATTATGGGACTTTTAGGAGAATTAGATGCGGCTGGACTTATTGATACATCCGCTTATACGGTGCATGCAAAAACGATGAAAGAAGCCCTTAGTCATTGGGATGTGAAACAAACCCATGAACCAATAATCCATGAATTTTATCGTGCCGCCCCAGGAGGTATTCCAACACAGACAGCTTTTAGTCAATCTTGTCGCTATGAGACTCTAGATCTTGATCGTGAAAAAGGTGTGATTCGCGATAACGAACATGCATATTCGCAAGATGGAGGATTGGCAGTTCTTTATGGAAATCTTGCAAAAGATGGCTGTATTGTGAAAACAGCGGGTGTTGATCAATCAATTTTAACTTTTAAAGGACCAGCAAGAATTTTTGAAAGCCAAGATTCAGCTGTTTCAGCAATTTTGAATAATAAAATTAAATCAGGTGATATTGTTGTAATCCGTTATGAAGGTCCACGTGGTGGGCCTGGAATGCAAGAAATGCTCTATCCCACGAGCTATCTCAAATCTAAAGGATTAGGAAAAGTTTGTGCGCTTATAACGGATGGTCGTTTTTCAGGGGGAACTTCAGGGCTCTCGATAGGGCATGTTTCACCAGAAGCTGCTGAAGGAGGAGCAATTGCTTTGGTAGAAGAGGGAGATATTATAGAAATAGATATTCCTAATCGTACCATTCATATGATAGTCGATGACATTGAGATGATGCATCGTCATGGCAAAATGGAAGCAAAAGAAAAAGCGGCTTGGCAACCGGTTGAGGAGCGTAAGCGTAAAATTTCAAAGGCTCTCAAGGCATATGCAGCTATGACAACCTCTGCTGCTAAGGGAGCTGTTCGTAATCTTTGATGAGATGAAGGTTCATCTTGTGAAAGACAGGTTTTCTAAAGATTTTTGCACTTCAAGCGGGTTTTTCAATGTTCTTAACAGGATATTTTGAATCATTGCGAGTATAATTTTAGGGTTTCTGTAGTTTTCATTTTTTTCATATGAGAATAAAGAATTCATTTTAAGAAATATTATATATAGGTTTTGTCTCTCTATCATTGTGTTTATCAAGATACATTTGGTATAAAAAGAAATGATAATAGCGTGCATGGTTGCTACGCGTGAAGAATAACCATGAAGAGACACTTTGTTTAATTAGCCTATAGGGAGGTATTTTTCTCAAGTTGTTTAAGGCGATAAAGTGCTTCTAAAGCTTGCTTAGGGGAAAGTTCATCGGGATGAATATTCTCTAAAGCTTCATGAACTATGCAATGTTTGTGTGTTTCTTCATTTATGGGAGATGCTGTTTTAAGGGAAAACAGCGGTAGATCATCAATTAATTTATGTCCTTTTCCAGCCATTTCGCCTTGTTCTAGTTGGTGCAGAACATCTGTAGCACGGGTAATAACTGTCGCGGGAAGTCCAGCAAGTTTTGCAACTTGTACGCCGTAGGATCGATCAGCAGCTCCTGGCGCAACTTCGTGAAGAAAAACCACATCACCATCCCAATTTTTGACTTTCATGGTTACGTTATGAAGACGATTAAGTTTTTGGGTGAGTGCTGTCATTTCATGAAAATGTGTGGCGAGAATAGCACGACAGTGGTTAACTTCATGAAGATACTCAACAGTTGCCCAAGCAATGGAAAGGCCATCAAAAGTTGATGTACCTCGTCCGATTTCATCAAGAATAACAAGGGAATGATGACTTGCATGATTAAGAATCGTTGCTGTTTCAACCATTTCCATCATAAAGGTTGAACGCCCCCGTGCAAGGTCATCAGAAGCACCAACACGACTAAACAAGCGGTCAACAACGCCAATATGGGCTGAAGTTGCAGGGACAAAGGAACCCATTTGCGCCATAATAGCGATAAGAGCATTTTGCCGTAAAAAAGTTGATTTTCCTCCCATATTAGGACCTGTCAAAAGCCAAATTGCTGCATATTGATGATTTTCCTGTGCAGAGAGATCACAATTGTTGGCAACAAAAGGTTCTGCTGCTTGCTTTCGTAGTGCTTGCTCTACGACAGGATGGCGTCCTGCGGTAATACGAAAGGTAAGTGAATGATCAATTATAGGACGACAATATCCTTGTTCTTCAGCGAGATGCGCTAACGCCACGGATACATCCAAAATCGCAAGAGCTTCAGCAGCTTTACGGATGAAATCAACCTGTTCAATAATTTCATTGACAAGAGTATCAAAGATTTCCAATTCAAGTGTCAATGCGTGGTTTGCGGCATGAGCAATACGGCTTTCAAGGTCAGCGAGTTCTGTTGTGGTAAAGCGCATAGCATTTGCCATCGTTTGCCGATGGATAAAACGAGCTTTTGCTTGTGAACTATTTGTAAGTGCGGGTGCTTGTAAACTAGTTACTTCAATGAAGTAGCCTAGAATATTATTATGTTTGATTTTAAGCGTTTTAATATCTGTTTCTTGGGCATATTGTGCTTGAAGTTCAGCAATGACACGACGAGATTCATCACGTAGAGCACGCATTTCATCCAGTTCTTTATGATACTGAGGACGAATAAAACCACCATCACGTTTAAGCAATGGGAGATCATCGGCTAGTGCTTGTTCTAAATGAAAGTGCAAAGTAGTAGGTAAGTGTGAGAAAATCTGCTGTACGTCACTTATTTCTTGAGGAAGTAACGCATCGTTAAGAAGCTGATGAAGTTCACGAATGATTTCAAAGCCGCGTTGGATTGCGGCCATATCACGGGGCCCCCCCCGTCCAAGAGCTAACCGAGAAACTGCGCGTGGCATATCTGGCCCCCCTTTTAAAATGAGTTTTATAGCTTCTGCAAGAGATGTATTGCGTAGAAAAAAGGCAATCGAATCTAGACGATGATCAATAGCTGAAGGTGTAGTGAGGGGTGCGATGAGACGATCGACAAGAAGGCGTGATCCGCCTCCTGTTACAGTACGATCAATAGCTTTTAGTAAGCTTCCATCGCGTTGTCCTGACGTGGTCCGAACAAGTTCAAGGCTCAGTCTGGTTGCTGCATCAATGAAAAGCGTAGCGCTTTCATTTTGGCGTTCAGGGCGCATAAGAGGAGGGCGATGCGTGATTTGCGTTTTTTCGATATAACGAATGGCAGCGGCAATAGCGGAGAGTTCGGTGCGTGAATAATTGGCAACACCTTCAAGGGTTGAGAGTTTAAAATAATTGCAAATATCACGTTCAGCGGTGATTGCATCAAAGAGACTAGCGGGTTGAGGTGAAACAATGCGATCGAGAACATTAAAAAGCGGCTTGTGGGATTTATCATAAAAAAAAGAGTCAGCGACGATGATTTCTTGTGGATCTATGCGCATAATGTCTGCCAAAAGTTTTTCATGGCGGCTTTCTGTTACACGAAATATGCCTGTTGAGATATCAATCCAAGAAAGGGCAAAATCTTCTCCGTCACTTGTTTTGATACGGGCAAGTGTCATCAGATAATTTGCACGCGTTGGATCAAGAAGTTTTTCTTCTGTTATGGTTCCAGGGGTGACAAGGCGTACGACATCGCGTTGAACAACGGATTTTGAACCACGTTTCTTTGCTTCTGCGGGATCTTCTGTTTGTTCACAAACAGCAACACGATAACCGCAGGCGATCAATTTTTGCAAGTAATCATCTGCAGCGTGAACGGGAACACCGCACATAGGAATATCTTCACCCAAGTGTTTGCCACGTGTTGTGAGTGTGATTCCTAAAGCTTGAGCCGCTTCAACCGCATCATTAAAAAATAATTCATAAAAATCACCCATCCTGTAAAAGAGAAGGGAATCGCTATTAACTGCTTTGATTTCTATATATTGCTCCATCATAGGTGTGAGACGTTTTTGTTGGGGAGCAGATGAGGGCGCAGGTTGTGGGATTAAATCGTTTTTATGGTTAGTTTTCTTATCCATTTTACGCGCTCGTTTTTTCAAGTGAGGCTTTGACGCCCTTTTTTGTTTACTTCAATGTTTATCTTCATTATTTCTGGATTGAACGCATGAACAGGTTCGTTAAAGCAAGCATAGCGATTTATGGCATATGAATCAAATTTTAAAATCGGATAATGACATGCATTATCAAGCAGAATTTACACTGTTTTGGGAGAAAATTAAGTGAGATGAAAAAAAGTGAGCAGGATCAGAAAATGCCTCAAATGGTTTATAATGCCAGTGAGCGAGAAGCCCTTGATTTTCATAGTCGTGGTCGGCCTGGAAAGCTTGAAATTATTGCAACAAAGTCTATGGCAACGCAGCATGATTTAGCACTTGCTTATTCGCCAGGTGTTGCTGTTCCGGTTAAGGCAATTGCGCAAAATCCAGCGTTAGCTTATGATTATACTGCAAAGGGCAATCTTGTTGCTGTTATCTCAAATGGAACAGCTATCTTGGGTTTAGGCAATTTAGGGGCGCTTGCATCTAAGCCGGTGATGGAAGGCAAAGCAGTGCTTTTTAAACGCTTTGCAGATATTGATTCTATTGATCTGGAAGTTGATACTAATGATCCAGAGAGTTTTATCAATTTAGTGCGTCATTTGGAGCCCTCTTTTGGTGGTATCAATCTTGAAGACATTAAAGCACCAGAGTGTTTTATGATTGAAAGTCGCTTACGCGAGGTTATGAATATCCCTGTTTTTCATGATGATCAACACGGTACAGCGATTATTGTGGCTGCCGGTGTGCTCAATGCCTTATCTTTAACGGGGCGCGATATGCAAAATACTCGGTTAGTCTGTAATGGCGCTGGTTCTGCTGGGATTGCTTGTATTGAACTGATTAAGGCGATGGGATTTCGACCTGAAAATATTATTTTATGTGATACGAAGGGTGTTGTCTATGAAGGACGTGAAGAGGGAATGAATCAGTGGAAGTCTGCTCATGCCATTCGAACAGATAAGCGTACGCTTGCTGAGGCAATGGAAGGCGCTGACATGTTTTTCGGGGTTTCTGCTAAAGGTGCCATTACTCCTGAAATGGTAAAGTCGATGGCGCCACAACCGATCATTTTTGCTATGGCCAATCCTGACCCAGAAATTACGCCAGAAGAAGTTATGCAAGTGCGCGATGATGCCATTGTAGCAACAGGTCGTTCAGATTATCCAAACCAGATTAATAATGTTCTTTGTTTTCCTTATATATTTCGTGGTGCGCTTGATGTACGTGCGACGGTTATCAATGAAGATATGAAGATTGCTGCAGCAAGGGCTCTTGCGGGTCTGGCTCATGAAGAAGTGCCTGACAGTGTTGCGGAAGCTTATCGTGGAAAGCGGTTAAAATTTGGTCCCAATTATATCATCCCCGTTCCTTTTGATCCGCGTTTGTTCACGGTTGTTTCAATGGCGGTGGCAAAAGCAGCAATGGAAAGCGGTGTTGCGCAAAAACATATTGATGATTTAGAGGCTTATGAGCGTGATTTGAGGGCAAGACGTGATCCCATTTCCTCTATGATGCGTGGAGTTTATAATCATATTCGTCAAGCGCCAAAACAAATTGTCTTTGCAGAAGGTGAAGAAGAGCAGGTAATGCGGGCAGCTGTTTCCTATGTTCATCAAAAACTAGGGCAAGCGGTTTTGATTGGTCGTGAAGAACAAGTGAGAGAAACTGCTGCTATTGCTGGCATTGATCTTGAACGTGAAGGTATTTCTATCATGAATGCTAAGCTTTCTTGTCGCACGGATGCTTATGCGAATTATCTTTATAAAAAGATGCAACGCCAAGGTTGGTTGTTACGCGATTGTCATCGCCGCATCAATAATGATCGCAATTATTTTGCTGCGTGTATGGTGGCATTAGGGGATGCTGATGCGATGGTTACAGGGGTGACGCGCAATTATGAAACAGCGTTAATTGATATACGCCGAGTGATTGATGAGAAACCCAAGGAACGGTTGATTGGTATTTCAATGGCTATTTGCCGTGGAAGAACGGTGTTTATTGCCGATACAGCTATTTATGAGGCTCCTGACGCTGAGGAACTCGCTGATATAGCAGAACAGACAGCTTCTTTTGTTAGGGAATTTGGATATAAACCACGGGTAGCATTTGTGGCATTTTCTACTTTTGGTTACATGAAAGGACAAGTTACGCAGCAAATTCAGGATGCTGTTAACATGTTGCACGAACGCAAAGTTGTTTTTGAATTTGATGGAGAAATGAGTGCTGATGTGGCACTCAATTTGAAATTGATGCAGCAATATCCCTTTATGGGATTAACGGAACCAGCTAATATTTTGGTAATGCCTGGATATCATGCCTCTTCCATTGCGAGCAAGATGTTGCAAGAGCTTGGTGAAGCAACCATTATTGGACCTATTTTGATTGGGTTGGAAAAATCTGTCCAAATTGTACCGTTTAGTGGAAACGATACGGATGTTGTCAATATCGCAATGCTAGCAGCTTATCATGCGAAAAAGTTGTAAAAAAATAAAGGCCTCTGATATTTCAGGGCCTTTTTTATAATGAAAAATATTTCTAAGAGGGTTGTGCCTGACTCTGATTGTTTTTTTGTTCTTCAGCAATACGTTTTTGAAACAATGCTGCAAAATCAATCGGATCAATCCACAGAGGTGGAAAACCACCATTTTGGGTGGCATCAGAGATGATTTGCCGAGCAAATGGAAATAAAAGGCGTGGACATTCAATAAAAACAAGAGGCATAATATGTTCTTGTGGAATGTTTTGAATATGAAAAACACCACCGTAAATCATTTCTACATGAAACAATATTTCGGTGTCATCATTGGCTTTGACGGAGAGGGATAAAACGACATCATAATTGTCATCACCAATTGGATCAGCGTTGACATTAATGTTGATATCAATTTGTGGTGCCTTATCACGTGGATGCAGTGAACGAGGAGCATTTGGGTTCTCAAATGAGAAATCTTTTAAATATTGAGTTAATACAGCAAAAATTGGCTCTCCACCACTGTTTTTTATTTCACTTTCGGCCATACTACAAACCTCTCATTATTAATTGTGTATATTTCTTTTTAGATCTAAAAACCAAAGTGGTTATCATGCCTTGCAAAAGGTTGCAAGAAACGTTTCCCTTGTCTTGATTATTTTTACGTCCGTTACAGATTTTTTTGGCACTTCAATGATTGTCGTCATTTTTACGCCATGGAGATTCTGTGGTATTATAGATTTTGTAATCTTCTGCTTTAAGATCAATTATTTTTTCAGAATTATTCTGATCATTGGTTTTATTTTTAGTATGCGTGTTTATTTTGTTTTTAAATGATGAAAAGAAAAGCCAGACAATAGAACGGATTGGCCCAATAAGAAGTAATATTCCTAAAATATCGCTTAAAAAGCCGGGAAGAATAAGCAAAATTGCACTAAGAATGATGAGAGCATCATTGATAATATTATTCTCTACTGTATGCCTTTGAATAATTTCACGTTGTATATTTTTTAAAATGCTAACTCCTTGAATTCGCAGCAAAATGATTCCAGCTATTGTTGTGAGAACAACCAAACTCAGAGTTGCTAGAATTCCAATTTCTTTCCCGACAAAGATAAAACCAGCAATTTCGATCAAGAGAATGCTGAGGAGGATAATGATAAAAAAGCGAGGATTTATAGGGTAAGACTTTATCACATGAAAGTTCCTTTCTTTAATTTTTAGGGTAGAAAATTATAAGAGCTATCCTTTTAAACATACATGAATAAAGGCTATAAAAATATTTGAATAGTAGATTCCCTATTTTACATATTTACTGATAGATGATATTGACAGCAATGTTTATTACAGGTCAGCTTAAGTTTGGAGATTGACAGCACCCATGGAATTTGACTTTATATTTGTCATAGCTCTTGTTATTATGGTTGTCGTTTTTGTGCAACTCCGTAATGTATTAGGAAAACGGATTGGTTTTGAAAAGCCTCCCTTTGATCCTTATTCACGTCGTTCTAAAAAACAGATTGAAACAGAAACGGTTGAAAATATTGTTTCGTTCCCTCATCAAAGCAATTCAAAAAAGAACGATTTTAGCGAAATTGACGCTATTTCACCAGAGGGAAGTGCACTGAATGAAGGTTTGCGCGCGCTTCACAAAATTGATTCTCATTTTTCTCCTCAATTTTTTATAAAAGGTGCTCAAGTTGCTTATGAAATGATCGTAACAGCTTTTGCTAAAGGTGATCGCGATCAACTTAAAAGGTTACTTTCTCAAGATGTTTTTGAGAGTTTTTGTGCTGCCATTGAGAAACGCGAAAACAACAATGAAAGAGTTGAGTTTACTTTTGTTGGAATTAATAAGATCGAGTTTATCTCAGCTGCAATACAAGACAAGGATGAATTTATAACTGTGCGGATTATCAGTGAAATGATTTCTGTAACTTATAACGAGCAGGGAGAGCGCATAGACGGTGATCCTGATGCTATTGTAGAAATTAGGGATGTTTGGACTTTTGTTCGCAACAGCTTATCGTCGGATCCAAACTGGAAACTTTTTGCAACAGAAGATGAAAATTAAGATCTCTTTTTCACAAGATCGTATAAATAAGATTTAAGAGATTAAAATGTCCACGGATGAATGGAGACAAAAAAGGGATTTATTAGCTTTACAAGATCGTCTTTTATGGGAGATGGTTTGTCATACTACAATTCCGCTTCATGATAAGCTCCATTCTTCTACTGCAAAAGATGTTGTAAATATCGACAGTAAAAAACAGTACGTAACACCAATCTTTTCATCATTTCAGAGCGACCAACAAGAACCAACAGTTATTAAAAGAGAAAAGGGAACGGTTGCACAAGCACATAAGATCCGTTTCTTCGATCGTATTGTACATCGTAAAATTGCCAAAGGCCATTATCCAATTGAGGCACGTCTTGATCTTCATGGGTATGGGCAGGAGGAAGCTTATTCTCTCTTAAAAAATTTTCTCCAATCATCTCAGCAGAGTGGATTACGTTATGTGCTTGTGATTACAGGAAAAGGCCAGTCTCTTGGGAGTGATGGTGCTTTGTATAAGTTTGTCCCTTATTGGTTATCAACCTCGACTTTCCGGTATTATGTTCATGCATTTGAACAAGCGGCTCGCCAGCATGGTGGAGGAGGTGCGCTTTATATTTGGTTGCGCCGTTTTTTGCCATGAAAAGGGGGATGATATTGTTTGGGCTGTTTCGGATTTAATATTGCTGTTATCATCAGAAAACATTTGTGGAATAAATAATCGTATCAAGATTATCTAAAGTATTACAAAAGTTTGGAGAGATTTCGATTTTTTAAGCAATTAAATGTTTGTTTGCT
Source organism: Bartonella taylorii (assembly GCF_023920105.1). Classification (NCBI taxonomy): domain Bacteria; kingdom Pseudomonadati; phylum Pseudomonadota; class Alphaproteobacteria; order Hyphomicrobiales; family Bartonellaceae; genus Bartonella; species Bartonella taylorii. The sequence continues at coordinate 1,597,172 of NZ_CP083693.1, read as the reverse complement.
AGCTTTATTTTTTATTATTTTGGTTAGCATAGCAGCATATTGGGATTTGTGGGTGTTATCAGCAGCATGTTATCAAAATCACAATATTTTGTCTTCGCTTTTTCCCTTGGGGCATGTACGATAATGAAGGTGTATTACTACCATTCTTATGTTTATAAAATAACGGACTAGTGTTCTCATTGTATTTACTATCTACATACTGTACCTATTCTCGCATGAAGATGATTTTATAAGCGCTATTTTTATAAACAGCATATGGTATGAATACTGATTTGAACAAGTGTATGATTGTGTAGGCAACAAAAGAGCGGTTAGCTCTAAGGAAACGAGATACACAAAATATTTTAACGGTTGATGTTAGCTGTTACTAGGTTTCAGTTACGTAATTAAAAGGGTTTTAGCTGCAATCAACATTTTCCTTTTTGTGAGGAATATTTGGTTACATTTTTGTTTCAGAAAATTCTTGCGGTTTAAAACGATGCGTTGTTGAACAAAACTCACATTTGACTGAAATATATTTGTTTTGAACCATTTTGTTCCGTTCATCAGTAGGAAAGCCTTCCAGTATTTCTTTAATTTTTTCGCGCGAACAAGAGCACTGATCTACAAGAGAAAAGGGATTAAAAATTCTAACACCTTGTTCATGAAAAAGACGGAACAATAGCTGTTTACTGCCGACTTGAGGATCTGTCAATTCTGCACTCTCAATGGTTACCATCAGTGCTTTGGCTTCTTGCCATTGGTCTTTAAGCCGATCATGTGTTCTGATCTCTTCTTGTTTTTTATCGGGTTCATATATTTTATGATGAGACGATTCTTGGGGTAAAAGTTGGGCTAAAATACCTCCTGCTCGCCAACTTTTCTGTGGTCTTCCGTGTTGGTCTCTGTTGACTAATATAGCAACTGCTAAACGAATATCGGTAGGAATTTGCTCTGATTGATCAAAATAAGTACGGGAAGCTTCTTGTAAATTTTCTCCCTCTAATGCAACTATCCCCTGATAGGGCTGTGTGTGTATGCCTTGGTCGATCGTGAAGGCTAAAGTGCCTCTTCCCAAAAGGGTTGCTGAAGATATTTGTTCATTAGCTGTTGCTTGTTTTAACTGTTCCTTATCAAAACGAGCATAACCGCGTAGACTGGAAGGAGGAGAGAAGTCGCACACTAACATATTAACCGGCCCATTAGAATGGGTTTGTAAAATAAATTTTCCCTTAAGTTTCAGGGAGGTACCAAGCAGAACAGTTAAGACTAAAGCCTCTGCTAGAAGGTAAGAAACTGGTTCAGGATATTGATGTCTTGTGAGAATAGAATTTAAAGTTTCTCCAAGTTGTACGGCACGACCACGGATATCAAGTTCTTCGACTTGAAAGGGAATAACGGTATCATCTGCGTTCCAGCAGATATTATTGAGAGAGTCTTCATTTTTAGTTTGTTTGCTTTCTTCACTCATATCTTTGCCTTTTATATGATTTATTTTGGCAGGTTATTGTGGAGAGAAAAACGCATCTTGTAAACACCAAGAGAGAATTGCTTTTTGAGCATGAAGACGATTTTCAGCTTCGTCGAAAACAACAGAATGCGGTCCATCGATCACGGAATCTACGACTTCTTCTCCACGATGAGCGGGCAGACAATGCATGAAAAGGGCATTGGGTTTAGCTAATCTCATTAAAGCTTCATTAACTTGGTAAGGCTGGAAAATAGAATGACTACGGGCGCGAAATTCTTGCCCCATGGAAAACCATGTGTCGGTTATAATGCAATCAGCATCTTTGGCAGCTTTTTGAGGATTGTTTGTGAGCATAATATTAGCTCCGCGCTCACGTGCCCATTTAACGTATTTTTCTTGTGGTTCATTGCCTTTTGGTGTAGCAAGGCGTAAATGAAAATTAAAGAGAGCTGTTGCTTCGATCAAAGAATGAAGAACATTATTGCCATCTCCCATCCAAGCAAATATTTTGCCAGCGATTGGTCCACGATGTTCTTCATAGGTTAGGACGTCTGCTAGAATTTGGCAAGGATGTGTGTCATCTGTGAGGGCATTAATAATGGGAACTTGGGCATATTGTGCCAATTCTAGCATCCGGTGATGTGCTGTTGTGCGTATTATGATAATATCCACAAAACGTGATAATACACGCGCTGTATCGGCGATAGTTTCGCTATAACCGAGCTGCATTTCTGAGCCTGTTAACATGATAGTGTTCCCACCAAGCTGACGCATGCCAATATCAAATGAAACACGGGTTCGTGTAGACGGTTTTTCAAAAATCATCGCGAGTGTTTTGCCAACGAAAGGTTTTGAACTTTTCCCTGTTTTGAAAGATGCTTTGAGGGTTTTAGCATAATCGATAAGTGCGCGTGCTATTGGTGGGGTTAAAACAGATAAGTCGGTAAAGTGGCGAAGAATATTTGTCATGTTTATGATATTTGCCTTTTTTTATTTGTTTGCGAAAGATAAGCAATTGCTTTTTCAATACGCTGCAAGCTTTCATCTATTTCTTCTTCCTTAATAATAAGGGGAGGCAATAAACGCACCACATTGTTGTTGGCACTAACGCTTAGAACATATTCATTTTCCAAGGCACTGACGACAACATCTGAGGGAATGACGCACTGAATGCCTACCATAAGGCCCACACCCTGAATTGCACAGATAATATCAGGATAGGCATTGAGAATGCTCGAAAGTCCACTTTTTAGCTTATTCCCCATATGTTGAACATGGTGGAGAAAGCCTGGTTCTAATATGATATCAAGAACACTGTTGCCTACAGCCATCCCAAGAAGATTACCGCCAAATGTCGAGCCATGTGTTCCTGGTGTCATACTTTTTGCAGCTTTATCTGTTGCAAGACAAGCTCCCAACGGAAATCCGCCACCTAGTCCTTTTGCGAGGGTAAGAATATCAGGTGTGATATCACTCCACTCATAAGCAAAAAGTTTTCCTGTTCGTCCAATACCCGTTTGAACTTCATCCAAAATTAATAATAGATTATTATCATCGCATATTTTGCGTAAGAACCTTAAAGTTTCATGAGAGACTGTTCGTATTCCTCCTTCGCCCTGAATGGGTTCAATAAGAATAGCTGCGGTGTTTTTATTGATAGCATTACGTAAAGCGCTTTCATCACAAAAAGGAACTTGAACAAATCCACCAGCTTTTGGACCAAAACCATCAAGATATTTTTCGTGCCCTGTAGCAGCAAGGGTTGCAAGTGTGCGCCCATGAAATGCACCTTCAAAAGTAATAATTTCAACGCGTGTTGGTTGACCAGATACATAATGAGTGCGACGAGCAGTTTTGAATGCACATTCTAATGCCTCAGCACCAGAATTGCAGAAAAAGACCTTATCAGCAAAGCTGTTTGTACAAAGCCGTGCAGCAAGAGCTTCTTGTTCAGGTGATTGAAAAAGATTGGAAATATGCCAAAGTTTTTCAGCTTGTATTTTGAGGGTCTCGATCAGTTTTGGATGCGCATACCCTAATACATTGACAGCAATGCCAGATGTTAAATCAAGATAACGCTCTCCTTTATCAGAAATAAGCCATACACCATTGCCTTGTTTGAAATGCAAATTACGTCGAGCAAAACACTTATAAAGTGACTGTATAGCAGTAGTGCTCATCATGATTTCCTTTATGTTTTAAACGTTGCCATACAATAAACAAACGCTGCGAGTAAAACAATGTTGTATCTTTTAAAGTATAGCGTGCTCAGCGTTTCATTACGATCAATTATCACACTCATGTGATAATTGATCGTTACACCGATTGGCAAAAAGTCAATAAAGATTTTGCAAGCAACATCTGTAGGAAAAAGTTTTAAACAAATATGATAGTTTAACCTATGATGAATTCGCAAGTTGGGGAAAACATTCTAAATAGACTCTTCAAGAGAAAAAGGCTCTTGTCAGAGAGTCAGTGCGTATTGTAGTTTAAATCAATAAGCGAGGTTGTATTTCGGTTTGTAAGTTTCATAGGTTGAGTGGATTTTTTTGTGCTCGAGTAGAGTTATAATTTTTTCATTCGACTGGTTGGAAATATTATTCAAACATTTGAAGATGCAATGGGGGCATCTCAATGAGGTGATCAGAATGGAGTGCTGATATGGGTTGGACATGTGAACGCGTTGAACTTCTTAAGAAGTTTTGGAGTGAGGGTTTAAGTGCAAGTCAGATTGCAGCTCAATTAGGTGGGGTTAGCAGGAACGCAGTGATCGGTAAAGTGCATCGGTTAAAGTTACCGGGACGTGGCAAGACAGCACAAGGGGGAGCGCGTGCGCAAAAGACACCTGCAAACCCATCATCTCCGCGTGTGCGTCGTACCACATCGACGGTATTGCCAACGGATGCTACTACTTCTTGCAGTGTTGGAAGAACAGCTTTAAAGATGGAGTTTATAGCGGAGAACGTTACAGAAATTGATGTGCCGGCGAAGTCAAATGTAGTTGTGCCTATTTCACGTCAGCTTAATCTTTTGCAATTGAGCGAAAATACATGTAGATGGCCAGTTGGTGACCCTTTAGCAGCGGATTTTCATTTTTGTGGTGCCGATTCCGGTGAAAATAGTCCTTATTGTGCTTTTCATGCTAAAATAGCATTTCAGCCAATATCTGAAAGACGGCGGATAAGAGTATAATAAATATTTACAATGTAACCTCGTATTGCCTTCTATTATGCTTTATCATTAAATATATAACTTTCTACGAGAGAGAAATTTGCGAAGATAAGAGTTTTAATGAATGTAAGAAACTCTTTCTGAAACGATGCTCATTCCAGTGTTGTTCGTAATTATGTGCTGTAAAGGTGCAACTGTTGTCCATTTATTTACGCACTTGTTTTAAAGAGATCTTTCTCCTTGCTCTCAATCTCATAAGTTGTAAGAATGGGATAATGCAAGATCCATGAGTACTAACATTTCTACGCTTATGAAGGTACAGACTAGTACCAACATACTATTTACGAACTTCTAATGTTGTACTTGTTTTTGCATTAATAAGAGATATATTGACCTTTTCCTCAAACGGTTTTTAACCACACATCGCTTTTTGTTGTGACATGCAAGTGGTTATTTTTGAGGATTCATCATAAGACGCTTTGAAGTGAGAAAATTTCACTGTGTTTTCATTCAATATGGGAAAATGATGAATTGCTTTTATGAATGAATGCATTGCCGTTTGTTGTTTCTTCTATCATAACAGCTTGTTCGATTTTTGGCAGGATTTTTTTCTGATAAATTTGCCATGTTAAAGGGCCAACATGTTTGGCAATAATAATGCTCTCTTTATTCAAAAGAAAGGTTTCTGGTGGTCCATACACTCCCCAGTTAATAGCTGTATGCCCTGAAACATCAAAGCCAATAAATTTAAAAGGGTTACCAAAACTATTCAGAAAGCGTTGGGCATTCTCTTTACTATCCTTATAATTAATGCCAATAAGATCAAAACGTTGATCTTGTACAATCTTCATAAGAAGCGGATGCTCTTCACGACAGGAGTGGCACCAAGATCCCCAAAAATTAACCAATGTTACACGCCCTTTAAATTGTTCCGAGTTGAGAAGATAATTTTCATTATCAAGCAGGGGAAGACTGATTTTTGGGGCGGGCTTTTCAGCGAATGTGTGTGGGAGCGGAAAAGTATCGTTGGGGTGTTTACTGTCCATAAAGTAGAAGAAGAGCATAATGAGAAGAAGAAAAAAAACAAATGGCCCAAAAAGACTAAACACGACGAACAAAGATATGTTTTTTCTAGATTTTTGAGGGGTAATTTTCATTCTATTTTTCTTTTTGAAACAGCTCTTTTTTGTTTAGCTGTTGTAGGATTTTTTTTTGGTATATACCTTTGCAAAGTGTGTATCCAATAAAACATAGGAGGGAGATTGCAGAAAGTATGTAGCTCAAAATAACAATTTGCTCGTGGTAAAGAGTACCAAGGAAAAAATCAATTTGCTGAGAGAGATTTCCTAAAAGTCCACTGTGAGTGCTATTTAAGTCGAGCATGATGAAGAGTCCTTATGTTGTGCGTGACGGGCCTTTTTTATCTGAAGTATTTGGATATGACGATTATTGATTTCGTTGCGCATAGCCATCAAATAAAGCAAAATGAACATAAAGCTAAAACAAAATATCATTGTTATGAGGGGCCATAACATAGCACGGTCGATTGTTGGACCGCCTGAACGTAAAAGTGATGCTTGTTGGTGCAGTGTATTCCACCAATTAACGGAAAATTTGATAATGGGGATATTCACAAGTCCAACGAGTGTGAGAATTGCTGTGGCGCGTGCAGCTTTTTCTTGGTTATCAAAAGCGCGAGCAAGCATGACAATGGCAAGGTAAATAAAAAACAAGATCAGAACTGATGTTAGCCGTGCATCCCATACCCACCATGTTCCCCATGTAGGGCGCCCCCAAAGTGCGCCTGTCACTAGAGATAAGGCTGTAAAAATTGCTCCAATAGGTGCTCCACATTTGAGTGCTACATTAGCAAGATGATATCTCCAAATCAGACTTCCTAAAGCAGCAGCACTTATTATGATATAACAAAATGTAGAGAGCCACGCGAATGGTACATGAATATACATAATCTTGACGGTGCTACCCTGCTGATAGTCATCAGGAGAATGCATAATCAGAATAAGCCCTAAGATAAGAAGACACAATGTTATACCAGTTAACCAAGGCAAAACGGTGCCGCTTATTTTCATGAAACGGGTTAAACCTGTTGAGAGTGAACTCATTTTATGTATGTGAGATGTTTTATTCATGAGATTTATAATAGGCAGAGTTTTGCTGTGCGGCAATTACCTTTTATTATTCTGATAAAAGCTTGAGCGTTATAGCAGCAACAAAAGAGCTAAAAAGACTCAAAAGAAGTGAAAAGGCAATAAGAAGAGTCAAGGAAGTGAGAAAAGAAACGTTTGGGTTTGTCGGGGCTGTAGCAGCTGAAACACCGAAAATCATGATTGGAATGATCCACGGCAAAATGATGATAAAAACGAGAAGAGTGCTGTGTAACAATGACGTTGCGAGAGCTGCTCCTATAGCGCCGATAAAAATAATAGCAGGTGTTCCGCATAAGAGGGTGAGTGTTGTTGTAAAAGTTATCGTTGCATTTAAATGGAGCATGAATGCTAAAATAGGAGTAGCAAAAATAAGAGGCAGCATTGTTCCTACCCAATGGGCAAGGCATTTGGTAAATACAATCAGTGTGAAACTTTGTCTTTGTCCAGAAAGGATGAATTGATCAAGATTTCCATCATCACTATCGGTTTGAAAAAGTTTATTGAGATTAAGGAGTCCTGCGAAAAGTGCTCCAAACCATAATATGCCTGGGCCTATTTGTGCAAGAATTTTAGGATTTGGCCCAATGGCGAAGGGAGTTATCATAATAAAAGCAATGAAAAACAAAAGTCCTGTTAAGGAAGAAGCTTGTGGTGCTAAGATTAATTTAAGATCACGCCAGAATAGTGCTTTCATTTGCTGATCTCCAAGGGAGGTAAGAATTTTTCCAGAGCGACTTTATGGTTTTCTGTAATACCAAGGGGATTATGGGTTGCAGCGATAATCATACCGCCTTGGTTTAGATGATACTGAAAAATATTGGTAAGGAGAGTTTGAGCATGGATATCAATTCCTGATATTGGTTCATCTAAAATCCAAATAGGACGATAGGAGAGCAAAAGGCGGGCAATGGCTACACATCTTTTTTGACCTGTTGACAGAATATTGAAGGGTAAGTGTTCAAGATTAGAAAGACCTACGTCGGCAAGAGCTTCATGGGGATAACGTAGATGTTGTCCATAAAATGCTGACCAAAATTGCAGATTATCGATGACAGATAAGAGAGGTTTCATAGCATTTTGGGGACCAAGATAATGACATGCAGTTGCTACGGGATATGTTTGTTCTTGGTCTTTAAGACTTACAACACCTTCGGCAGCTTCAAGAAGACCGACAATGATTCGCAGTAATGTAGATTTTCCGATTCCATTTGGGCCTGTGATTGTCATAAGTTGTTGTGGAAATAAACAAAAAGAAAGACCTTGGAATAGAACTTCTGCGTTTCTATAAGCTGCTAAATCTTTGCCCGATAACACCATGTGCTTACCTGTTTTGCTTTTGTTGCTATAAGCTTTATTGCATTATAGGATAAAAAACACGTTTTTTATGCAATTGTACCTAGAATAGTTCTAGAAATAGTTTTATAAGGCATGTGTTACATCAAGATCTGGTGTAGAATGGTTTTTAACACCGATTTCCGAATTTGCCGATGAAAAGGTGGAGAGGGAGATGAATGGCAGAGGTGATTGCGTCTGCATTCAAGCTGCGACCTTGACTCGTAGTTTGTATTGTTCGTTCTGGGAAATTGGATAGTTTGTAATATGAGGGTGGTCAGTTGTGACTCAAATTGATAGCTTTAATTGTCGCAGAACTTTAGATGTTGGTGGCAAGGAATATATTTATTATAGTTTGATCGAGGCGGAGAAGAATGGGCTTCAAGGTGTTTCTCGCTTGCCGTTTTCAATGAAAGTAATTCTTGAAAATTTATTACGTTTTGAAGATGGACGTTCTGTCAAAAAAGAAGATATTCTAAACGTTGCTAAGTGGTTAAATGATAAAGGCTGTGCTGGTGCAGAGATCGCTTACCGTCCCGCACGTGTTCTCATGCAAGACTTCACTGGTGTTCCTGCGGTTGTTGACCTTTCTGCGATGCGCGATGCTATGGTAAAACTTGGAGGAAACGCTGAAAAAATTAACCCTCTTATTCCCGTTGATCTTATCATTGATCATTCAATTATCGTTGATCATTTTGGCAATCCTATGGCTTTTAAAGACAATGTTGAGTGTGAATATGAACGCAATAGCGAACGTTATCGTTTCCTTAAGTGGGGACAGCAAGCTTTTCAGAATTTTCGCGTTGTGCCTCCGGGAACGGGAATTTGCCATCAGGTTAATCTGGAATATTTAGCGCAATGTGTGTGGCTAAAGGGTGAAGGAGGGTATCAGACGGTCTATCCTGATACCTGTGTGGGAACTGATTCGCATACAACTATGGTGAATGGTTTAGGCGTTTTAGGTTGGGGTGTTGGCGGTATTGAAGCAGAAGCGGCAATGTTAGGGCAGCCTGTTTCTATGTTATTGCCTGAAGTGATTGGTTTCCGTTTAACAGGTAAGCTTAAAGAAGGCGTGACGGCTACTGATTTAGTGTTGACAGTAACACAAATTCTACGCAAGAAGGGTGTTGTTGGTAAGTTTGTTGAGTTTTTTGGTCCAGGTCTGGAGCACATGACGCTTGCTGATCGGGCGACGATTGCGAATATGGCACCCGAATATGGTGCAACATGTGGTTTTTTCCCAATTGACAAAGAAACAGCGCGTTATCTCAACATGACAGGGCGTGATGAAAGTCGAATTGCTTTAGTAGAAGCTTATTCCAAAGCACAAGGGATGTGGCATGACGAAATGATTGTCGATCCTATTTTTACTGATACAATTGAATTAGACATGGAAAGTGTTGTGCCTTCTATGGCCGGTCCTAAACGTCCTGAGGGGCGTATTGCATTGGAAAGTGTTGGACAGGGCTTTGAAGTGGCATTGTCCGGTGATTATAAGAAGACTGTTGGTCAAGATGACCGTTATAGAGTTGAGGGTGAGGGATATGATCTTGGCCATGGCGATGTGGTGATTGCTGCGATTACTTCTTGTACGAATACATCCAATCCAAGTGTTCTTATTGCTGCAGGTCTTTTGGCGCGTAATGCTGTAGCGAAAGGCCTTAAGAGTAAACCGTGGGTTAAGACTTCTCTTGCTCCTGGCTCGCAAGTTGTTGAAGCTTACCTTATCAATTCCGGTCTCCAAAAAGATTTAAATACATTAGGGTTTAACTTAGTCGGGTTTGGGTGCACGACATGTATTGGAAATTCTGGCCCTTTGTTGCCTGCTATTTCCAAAACGATTAATGATAATGGTTTAATTGCTGCTGCGGTTCTTTCAGGAAATCGTAATTTTGAAGGGCGTGTATCACCTGATGTGCAAGCGAATTATTTAGCTTCACCACCGCTCGTTGTTGCACATGCTTTGGCAGGGACGGTGCGTAAAGATTTAACCAAGGAGCCTCTTGGAGAAGGTTTAGACGGACAACCGGTTTATTTGAGAGACATTTGGCCAACTTCTAAAGAAATACAAGAATTTATCGAAAAAAATGTCACACGTAAGATTTTTGCTGAAAAATATGCAGATGTATTTAAAGGAGACGAAAATTGGCAAGAAGTCCAAGTTCCAACAGGGGCTACTTATTCTTGGGATGAACAATCGACATATGTGCGTAATCCGCCATATTTTGATGATATGCGGAAGATCCCTGATGTCTTACAAGACATTAAAGATGCACGGATTTTAGGTTTGTTTGGTGATAAAATCACAACGGATCATATTTCTCCTGCTGGTTCCATTAAGATTGATTCTCCTGCAGGGAAATATTTGACGGATCATGGGGTTAAAGTAGCTGATTTTAACCAGTATGGAACGCGTCGTGGAAATCATGAAGTGATGATGCGTGGAACCTTTGCCAATATTCGCATTCGTAATTTCATGCTAGGAGAAAATGGTCGTGAAGGAGGCTATACAATTCATTATCCGTCAAAAGAAGAGCAAGCAATTTATGATGCAGCAATGGCGTATAAAAGAGAAGGTGTTCCGCTTGTTGTTTTTGCCGGTATTGAATACGGTAATGGGTCATCCCGTGATTGGGCAGCTAAGGGCACCAATCTTCTTGGTGTAAGAGCGGTGATTGCTCAGTCTTTTGAACGGATTCATCGTTCTAATCTTGTTGGTATGGGAATTGTTCCTTTTGTGTTTGAAGCGGGTACAAGCTGGCAATCTTTGGGTTTAAGGGGGGATGAAAAGGTAACGATTGAAGGAATTCATAGCTTGAAACCTCGCCAAAAGACTATAGCCACAATCACTTTTTCTGATGGAATGGTAAAAACTATTCCATTATTATGCCGTGTTGATACTGAAGACGAGTTAGATTATTTGTATCATGGTGGAATTTTACAATATGTTTTACGTAATCTGGCGGTCTAGATTGCATTTGTTTGTTTAGGAGCGCCTGTAAAACTCTTAAGGTGAGTATCAAGGAGCTTGTCCTTGTTTTTTATGTCTCTTTTTGAAAATTCGATTGACGTTGGCTTGAGGATTGCGTTATAAGTCGTACAGTTATCAGCAGCTTTATAGTTTTGCTTGGCTTGATTTTATTTGGATTAGGAGAGATGTTATTGAGACGCTTCCTATCCTGTGCGTTGAAAGAGAGAGATATTTATGGCGAATACACCTTCCGCTCGAAAAGCGGTGCGCAAAGTTGTGGCGCGTACGCAGGTTAATAAGGCCCGCCGTTCGCGCGTTCGTACTTTCGTACGTAAATTTGATGATGCTTTGGCTGGTGGTGATAAGGCATCTGCGGAAATAGCATTTAAGAATTTTGAACCTGAGATTATGCGTGCGGTTTCCAAAGGGGTTTTTCATAAGAATACTGCTGCGCGAAAAGTATCGCGTTTAGCAAAACGTTTGAAAACTCTTAGCGTTTAAGTTTCTTCCATTTTTTAGAATTGAAGCCAGCATCTTTGTAGGTGCTGGTTTTTTTTATTCATTTTTACGAAAATATGACACTTCTAAAGGAGAGGAATCTTCAGCGATTCTTTCCATGGAAGAGTAGAGAAAATTTGTAGAATTCATACGGTTATCCACAAGCTTTGTGGATTTTTGCAGAGTCTTTTTTGTCAAGCATTTTTATTTTTTTTTTTTAATCTGAAGAGATTCTTTAATTATTGGTAAATTTAGAAAAAAAAAATGAATTGAATCAATTATTTTTCTCATCTCTAGTTTATATGAGCAGCTTTATGGTGACTTTTTAGGGGCTTTTGATTTTATTTTGACCTCTTGCATTTTACCTCTGCTGTTTTGTATGGTTCTTATGGAGACTAAAAACATACAGGGGTCGCATCAACTCATTATCCTGTATTACGCTGAGTGAATGGGCTCTCATGTTGGAGAGGTTTTCTTAACGTGTTTCTTAGTTTTTTTGATTGGTATGCTTACCATTTTAGAGGATTGGATCATATCATGAATGCAAGTAAATCTTATTGGTCATCTTTATTGATGGGGTTTTAATGAGACTGTCCTAGGGGAGGATAAGTAATATTATTTGGGGTAGGGCGTTTTGCTTTCGCTAAGTTTATTTTTAGCTGTTTAGTAGGACAAATTTTTTATTTTTATCAGGATGAAAGATGGTGGATAAATTGAACTCTAAAGCTAGTTCCTTTAAAAGGGTTTCGGTGAATATCCTGTCGGCAGAGAAAATAATCAAGAGTAAGATGACAGATAGTGGTGGAGCGGTGAATAGAGATGCTTCTGTAGAGCATCCTATTATTTTAGAGGAGGAGGGCACGGCGGCTTTCGCACGTGTGATGGCGCAATTAAAGGCGCAGGTTGGTATCGAGGCTTATACGAGTTGGTTTGGTCGTGTGAAACTTGCTGAGTATAGCCGTAATCTTGTGAAGCTTTCTGTTCCTACAGCATTTTTGCGTTCATGGATTAATAATCACTATGGTTCTCTTTTGACAAATTTATGGAAACAAGAGAATTCAGCGATTCTTCGCGTTGAAGTTATCGTTCGTGGTATGAAGCGTGTTTCGGGAGGTGTGGTTTGTAAAACGAGTACAGCTCCTGTTGTTCTGGAAGAACAGACGACTCCATCTTTTGTTGAGAATTACACAGAGCATTCCGTAAAAAGTGTTCGAGCAGGTATTTTTGGTTCACCGCTTGATTCTCGTTATACTTTTGAAAGTTTTGTAGAAGGTTCTTCTAATCGTGTTGCTTTAGCTGCTGCACGTTCGATTGCGGAAGGGCATAAAAGTGCCTTAAGATTTAATCCTCTTTTTGTTCATGCGTCTGTTGGTTTAGGAAAAACACATTTGCTTCAAGCTATTGCAGCTGCTGCACTGAAGCGTTCGCCTGCGCGGGTTATTTATTTGACCGCTGAATATTTTATGTGGCGTTTTGCAACGGCTATTCGTGATAATGATGCTCTTTCTTTTAAAGAGCAGCTTCGTGATATTGATCTTCTCATTATTGATGATATGCAATTTTTGCAAGGAAAGTCGATTCAACACGAATTTTGTCATTTGCTTAATATGTTGCTTGATAGTGCAAAACAAGTTGTTGTGGCTGCGGATCGTCCACCAGCAGAATTAGAATCGCTTGATCTTCGGGTTCGCTCTCGTCTTCAGGGAGGGGTAGCCCTTGAAATGGAAGCACCAGATTATGAAATGCGTTTGAAAATGCTACATCAGCGATTAAAGTTGGCGCAACAAGATGATAATATGATCTCAATTTCCGATGATATTTTGGAGTATATTGCTAGAACGGTTTCGGGGTCGGGACGTGATATTGAAGGAGCATTTAATCAGTTATTGTTCCGTCAATCTTTCGAGTCTGATTTATCTTTAGAACGGATTGATGAATTATTAGGTCATTTGACACGTTCTGGCGAACCTAAGCGTATCCGGATCGAAGAAATTCAACGTACAGTTGCACGCCATTATAATGTTTCTAAGCAGGATTTATTGTCTAATCGTCGGACGCGTACAGTTGTGAAGCCGAGGCAAGTTGCAATGTATTTAGCAAAAATGTTAACGCCTCGTTCACTGCCAGAAATTGGGCGCCGTTTTGGTGGGCGTGATCATACGACAGTTTTACATGCTGTACGTAAAATTGAAGATTTGGTTTGTGGTGATCAAACGCTTGCTAAAGAGCTTGAATTGCTTAAGCGGTTGATTGGAGAACAGGCTGCGTAGTGTTTACAGGTTTTCTCTCTTTGGAGAAATATTGTAATAAAGAGCTTAATAAGGAGTGCTGTTTTTTCTTGTGCAGTAGTGGCTTGCCATTTTAAAAGAGGTTGAATAGAGTTCAATAGGTGATTCTTAAGGGGATAGGTTATTTTCAATCTAGAGAATTTTATAGTTTTTGGTAAATAGTAACGGGGATTTTATGCGTATTACAGTTGATCGCAATCAATTTCTCAAGTCTCTTGGTCGTGTTCACCGTGTGGTGGAACGCCGTAATACTGTTCCTATTTTATCGAATGTGCTGATTGATGCAGATGACGGTCGCATACAATTAAAAGCAACAGATCTTGATTTAGAGGTTACGGAATTTTTTATAGCAAATGTTGAACAAGCTGGGGCAATAACCGTTCCAGCACATTTGCTATATGACATAGTTCGAAAACTTCCTGATGGCAGTGAAATCGTATTATCGGTTGATGTAAATCAAGCAAATACCATGTCCGTTATTTCGGGTTGTGCACATTTTCAGCTTCAGTGTCTTCCAAAAATAGATTTTCCAGAATCGCTTCCGGGTCAGTTCGGTTATCGTTTCTCTCTGCCAGCATTGAGGTTAAAACATTTACTTGATTGTACGCAATTTGCTATTTCTACTGAAGAAACACGTTATTATCTTAATGGTATTTATTTTCATGTTGTTAATGACGGTATTTTGAAACTGCGTTTAGTTGCGACCGATGGTCACCGTTTGGCACAAGTTGATATGGAAGCTCCTTCAGGTGTTGATGGTATGCCAGGTGTCATTATTCCTCGTAAAGCCGTAGGGGAATTACAAAAACTTCTTTCAGAAGAAATTGATGGGGATATGTGTGTAGAGCTCTCAGAGACGAAGATTCGTTTTTCTGTAGGTTCTGTGGTTTTTACATCAAAATTAATTGACGGAACATTTCCAGATTATCAACGTGTTATCCCTCTTGGAAATGATAAAAAGTTGATTGTCAATAGGCAGGATTTTTCTTCTGCGGTTGATCGTGTTTCAACAATTTCGAGTGATCGTGGGCGTGCGGTGAAGTTGACGATTGAGCATGGGCAATTGAGGCTTGTCGTTAATAATCCTGATTCGGGAAGCGCGGAAGATCAATTAGCGGCAAATTACACATCTGATCCGCTTGAGATAGGGTTTAATTCACGTTATCTTTTGGATATTGCAGGGCAATTTTCGAGTGATGAGATGGTTTTTATGTTGGCTGATGCTGTCGCTCCAGCTCTGATTCGTGATAATGATGATGCGGATGCACTTTACGTGCTGATGCCTATTCGCGTTTAGGGAAGATTGTTTTGCAATGCATGGCTGGTCATGTGCACAAAGTGGCAGTGAGACAGCTAAAGCTTTGGCGTTATCGCAATTATCCTTATTTTAACATTCGTTTTTCAGGTCAGCATGTGGTTTTTACTGGCCATAATGGTGCTGGTAAGACCAATCTTTTAGAGGCGTTATCTTTTCTTTCTCCTGGTCGTGGTTTGCGGCGTGCGTCTTATTCTGATGTTAGTTTTGCAGATAGTAGAGGCGAAGGGTTTGTTGTGTTTGCGCGTCTTGAATGTGCTCTTTATGGTGAAGTAAATATTGGTACAGCTTTGGAAATTGATGATAACAGTCGAAAAGTGCATATTAATGGTGTAAATGAGACAGGTGATTGCTTAACAGATTACTGTCATATTAGTATTCTAACTCCTTCTATGGACGGGCTTTTTACAGGTTCTGCGCTTGAGCGTCGTCGTTTTTTGGATCGTATGGTTTTGGCTATTGATCCTTTGCATAGTCGCCGCATAGCAGATTATGATAGGGCTATGCGTGCACGTAATCGTTTGTTTTCGGATGGAAATGATGATTGTGCTTGGTTTGATGCTTTAGAAAAGCAAATGGCAGAACTTGCGACGGCTATTGCTGCGGCGCGTATTGATGTTATTCGGCTTTTAAATGAGATATTTTCACAAATGCCATCTCAGATACCTTTTCCACGGGCTTTTTTGCAAATTGATGGTTTTTTAGAAACGGCTCTAAGTAAGATATCGGCGGTTGAGGTTGAAGAGCAATTTTGTGATCGGTTGCAATATAACCGCGCAATAGATCGTGCTGCTGGGCGGACATTAGAGGGACCACATCGCACAGATTTGCAGGTTTTTTATGCTGATAAAAATATGGTTGCAGGATCTTGTTCAACTGGTGAACAAAAAGCTCTGTTGACAGGTTTGGTTTTGTGTCATGCGCGTTTAACAGGGATGATGTCGTATAGGGCTCCTATTCTTCTTCTTGATGAAATGGCTGCGCATCTTGATTCTTATAGGCGTGCTGCTTTATTTGATATTCTTGATGACCTAGGTGGACAAACATTTATGACAGGAACAGATCGCATTTTATTTGATGCCTTAAAAGGACGAGCAGAATTTTTTGAAATAAAGGATGGAGCTTTATTGCAGTAAGAAATATGCTAAAAATTTTTTTATAAGGTGATGGTCGAGGTGAGAGGCTTGCTATGTCTAAAGTTATAACGGTTCTAAATGGTCCTAATTTAAATTTTCTAGGTCAACGTGAGCCAGAAATTTACGGAACTGAAACCCTAGAAGATATTGAAAAATTTTGTAGGGAATGGGCAACAAGAGCTGGTGTGATGGTACACTTTCATCAAAGTAACTGTGAGGGTCAATTGATAGAATGGATCCAAGCAGCGATTGGGGTGAGTGCTGGATTGATCATAAATCCAGCTGCTTACAGCCATACATCTGTTGCACTTCTTGATGCATTAAAAATATTTTCAGGGACGAAAGTAGAGGTTCACTTATCTAATATTTATCAGCGTGAAGCTTTTCGCCACCATTCTTATACGTCTATAGGTGTGGATGCGATTATTGCCGGCTGTGGGAGTGATGGATATCGGTTTGCGCTTGAATATATTGCTAAGAGGCTTAAATTTAGCATAGAGGGATCAAAAATTGTATAATATCGATGAGGGTATTTGAATTTACTTGATAATTCTTTTTAAATAGGTAAGCATCTCATTGAGATTTTGTCGTTTTTTAGTGACAACTTCTGATATGTATGATGGGCAGGTAAAATGAGAAACTTTGTTAGACAAATAAAGATGCTCGTGATTTTAGGGGCAGTGTTGCTTTTGTCAGGTTGTAAATTTGACGTTATTAACCCAGCAGGATATGTTGCGAGGCAACAGCTTATTTTGATCGTTATTTGTGTTGCTGTTATGCTTTGCGTTGTGATTCCAGTTATGATCAGTGTGGTATTTTTAGCCATTAAATATCGTGCGTCAAATGCGGCAGCAGAGTATTTACCTGATTGGGGGCATTCAAATAAAATTGAAGCATTTATGTGGGGTATTCCAATTGTTATCGTGATGGTTTTGGGTGCGTTGACAGCCTATTACACCTATCAGCTTGAACCAGAGAATCCACTTCCAGTGGAAGTTGTTGGCGAAGGGAAGCCGTTGCAAGTAGATGTTGTCGCTCTTGATTGGAAATGGCTCTTTATTTATCCTGAATACAATGTTGCGTCGATTAATGAAATTTACGCGCCTAAAGGTCGTCAGGTTTTGTTGCAATTAACGTCAGAAAGTTCTGTCAACGCTTTTTGGGTACCAAAACTGGGCACAGTTCTTTACGCTATGCCACAAATGAATTCTAAGTTGCATTTGGTAGCTGATGAGCAAGGAATATTCAAAGGAAGCTCAGCGAATTACAGTGGTGATGGTTTTGCAGGGATGCGATTTCAATGGCATTCTGTCTCTTTGCAGGATTTTGACAATTGGATTTCTAAAGCTCGGGCTAGTGGCCAAATCCTTGATCGTGCGTCTTATCGTCAGCTTTCTATTGCGCCTCGTATGGGTGATATTGCTGCGAAGGAAAAAGATGCTGAAGTGCGTTATTTTGCACCCGTTGAGAAGCGGCTTTACTACCGGATTGTCAATCGATGTGTTGATGAAAATACGGTATGTAATGAGGACTTAATGAAGCGTGCTGCGGCTCAGACGCTTTGGGGCGCGCTTTGTTCTGTTTTTGATCCTGATGTTATTTAGGGCATCAATCGAGAAGGAACTCTTTTAAAAATAAGGTTTCTTTAAACTGAAATTTATTTGATACGGGTTGAGAAATGTTTGGAAGACTTACAGATCCTACGGCTGGTGCCTTTCATGCACTTGCACATGAGCCAATCGTTTTATACACATGTATTGCGATTGTTGTGGGTGGTTTGATTGCTGTTATTGCTTTGACAGTACTTGGATGGTGGGGCGTTTTATGGCGAAATTGGATTACAACAGTTGATCATAAACGCATTGGCATTATGTATATCGTGCTTGGCATTATCATGCTTGTTCGCGGTTTTGCCGATGCAATTATGATGCGAACGCACCAGGCTTTAGCACTTGGCAGTGAGTCGGCAGGGTATTTGCCTCCTGAGCATTTTGATCAGATTTTTTCGGCCCATGGTACCATTATGATTTTCTTCATGGCAACGCCAATTTTATTTGGTCTGTTCAATTATCTTATACCGCTTCAAATTGGTGCGCGTGATGTTGCTTTTCCTTTTGCGAATAATTTAGGTTTTTGGATTACTGCTGCAGGGGCAATATTAATTAACATATCACTAGGTGTCGGTAATTTTGGTCGTGGTGGTTGGTTGATGTATCCACCTTTCTCTGAATTGCAAAATAGTCCAGACACAGGGGTAGATTATTATTTATGGTCGCTTCAGCTTTCCGGTATCGCGACAACGATGGGGGCAATCAATTTTGTTGCGACCATTATTAAAATGCGTGCTCCTGGGATGACAATGATGAAAATGCCCGTCTTTTGTTGGAGCGCTTTCGTTAGTAATATCCTTATTTTAGTTATTTATCCCGTTTTAGCTGTAGCATTTGCACTCTTGGCATGTGATCGTTATTTGGGTATGAATTTCTTCACCAATGTTGGTGGCGGAAATCCGATGGTATGGATTAACTATGTTTGGATTTTTGGTCATCCTGAAGTTTATGTTTTGGTTGTTCCTGCTTTTGGGATTGTTTCTGAGGTTGTCTCAACTTTTTCTTCAAAGCGCCTCTTTGGTTATACTTCAATGGTATGGGCAATGTTGGTTATTTTAATTCTTTCTATGCTCGTTTGGGGGCATCATTTCTTTACGATGGGTGGAGGTGAGGCTGTAAATACCTTCTTTGGTATTGCAACGATGATTATCGCCGTTCCAACGGGTGTTAAAGTTTTTAATTGGTTGCTGACTATGCATAAAGGTCGGATTCGCTTTGAGCCTCCAATGCTTTGGTGCATGGGAATGATTTTTACGTTCGTTGGTGGTGGATTAACAGGCGTTTTGTTATCTATTGTACCTGCTGATTGGCAGTTTCATAATTCGCTCTTTTTGGTAGCACATTTCCATCATACAATTATTGGAGGTGTCGTTTTTGCTTATTTAGCTGGGCTTGCTTTTTGGTTTCCAAAAGTTTTTGGTTATAAACCGAATCGGGCACTTGGTATTGCATCTTTCTGGTGTTGGTTCATTGGTTTTTACCTTGCTTTTTTCCCAGTTTATGCGCTTGGGCTAATGGGTGCAACACGTCGTCTTCAACATTATATGGAACCTAGTTGGCAGCCAATGTTTATGATTGCTGCACTGGGGGCACTTATTATCTTGCTTGGTATTCTTTGTTTTGTGCTGCAAGTTGTTTTGGCGATTTGGTATGGTATCAAACATAAGGGACGCTTACCGATAACATTAAATGATTCTTGGGGTGATGCACGGACTCTTGAATGGTCTACTTCTTCACCTCCTCCTTCTTACAATTTTGCGATAATTCCGAGAGTAGAAACTGATGATGCTTATTGGAATATGAAGAAGAATGGTTATCAACGTCCGACAAGTGGGTTTTCAAAAATTCATATGCCGTCAAATACATCAGCTGGAATTATTGCGGGATTCTTTTCATTAGTTGTTGGTTTTGCGCTTGTTTGGCAT
This sequence comes from Bartonella taylorii, assembly GCF_023920105.1. Taxonomy (NCBI): domain Bacteria; kingdom Pseudomonadati; phylum Pseudomonadota; class Alphaproteobacteria; order Hyphomicrobiales; family Bartonellaceae; genus Bartonella; species Bartonella taylorii. The sequence continues at coordinate 1,577,308 of NZ_CP083693.1, read as the reverse complement.
ATTTGGTGGCTCGTTGCGATTGGAATGATTGGCTTTGTTGCAACGATTGTGTGTCATTCATTAATAGGTGACCACCATGGTTATTATATTCCAGCTGAAGAAGTACAAAAAACTGAAGATGCTTTTACGGCTGTTCTTAAAGAACAAGGAGCAACAGTATGAGTGCGATAACAATGGATAATGCTCACATTGATGAGCATCATCATGATAGTAGTTCGGTAATGATATTTGGTTTTTGGGTCTATATTCTTTCGGATTTGATCCTGTTCTCGACGCTTTTTTCAAGTTTTGCTGTTTTTTCTGCTTCTTATGGAGGAGGCAAAGCTGGCAGTGAGTTTATTGATTTAAAATTTGTTTTGGTTGAAACTGCCATTTTATTGCTATCATCAATTACTTATGGGTTTGTAATGGTACAAGCGCATAAAGGTAATCTTAGTGGTGTGCGTTTATGGATGATTATTACCTTTGTACTTGGATGTTGCTTTATTGGAATGGAAATTTACGAATTCCATGAACTTTTGAGCGAGGTGTTCTATTACGATCCTAATGCTTATGCTGGTATTGATCCTGCAACAGGTTTACAGCTTTTTGGACGAGAAATTCTATCTGCTTATTGGTCAGCGTTTTTTGCTTTGGTTGGCACCCATGGTCTTCATGTGAGTGTTGGTCTTCTTTGGATGGTAGTGATGTTTTTTCATCTTCGTCGTTGTGGCTTAGATCGGGATAATAAAACGCGTTTGGCATGTCTTTCAATTTTCTGGCATTTACTTGATATTGTGTGGGTTGGTGTTTTCACCATGGTTTATCTGTTAGGAGCGCTGTAATGAGCATGCATAATGAAACACATAGTCCCAGTACTGGTTCCTATTTAGTTGGCTTTATTCTGGCTGTATTTTTCACTTTGGGCTCTTTTATTCCTGTGATGTATGGAATGATGGAAAGCTGGGCAATTAGCACGAAGGTTGCATATCTTATTGGGATGGCGATTATTCAAATTATTGTGCAGATTGTTTTCTTTTTACACTTGAATTCTGGTCCAGATGCTAAATGGAATTTAAGCGCTTTGTGGTTTGCAGTCATTTGTGTTTTTATTATTATTGGAGGTACTTGGTGGGCTATTTCCCATTTGAATTATAATATGATGGGTGGTTCAGGACGTATTATTGAGCCAGAAAAGGTAGAAAGAGATAGCTCTGTATCGGTAGAGAAATTATCAGACATACAAAAGCTTGAAGAGCATTTATTAGGTGTCCAAGTGTCCCCAAGGCAAGCACCGAATACGCAGGCTCCCGTAGAGCAGGCACCAGGAGTAGAAATGCCTGTGGGGCAAGCACCGAATACGCAGGCTCCCGTAGAGCAAGCGCCAGGGGTAGAAATGCCGTTAGGTCAAGCACCAAATATGCAGGCTCCCGTAGAGCAGGCGCCAGGAGTAGAAATGCCCGTGGGTCAAGCACCAAATATGCAGGCTCCCGTAGAGCAGGCACCAGGAGTAGAAATGCCTGTGGGTCAAGCACCAAATATGCAGGCTCCCGTAGAGCAGGCACCAGGAGTAGAAATGCCTGTGGGGCAAGCACCAAATACGCAGGCTCCCGTAGAGCAGGCACCAGGAGTAGAAATGCCTGTAGGGCAAGCACCAAATACGCAGGCTCCCGTAGAGCAGGCGCCAGGGGTAGAAATGCCCGTGGGGCAAGTACCGAATATGCAAGCGCCCATAAAGTAGTTACCAATAATAAAAATATTCATAGGAGCCAGTGCCAAGCATTGGCTCTTTTGGTAGGTGATAGGCACAAAAAATGTTCATGGGATGTAAGGTGGATGTTCGGTACAGGGAAGTAGTAGAATAATTATTGTGGGGGCATTATTTCAAATAGCCATTTATAGAATGTACAAGAGTTTATCTGTACAATTCAGTACAGAAAACATGAAGATCTTTAATAGATTACATATTGTATTGGATAAAGCCATGAAGCAGTAGGGCTTTCAAATTCAGTGAATTTATATTAAAGATATTGTAACAATAATATACAATTAAAACGAAGATTTGGAAAACCATCAGGAAACTTAATGAATGCGGTTTCGATGACAGTTATTGGTGCTGGTTCTTTTGGCACTGCATTAGCCATTGCGCTTGCTCGTAACGGTTATCGTGTTTTATTATGGGGACGTGACCTTCAGCATATCAGGAAATTACAGGAATATCGCTGTAATCAGGCATTTTTACCGGATGTTCGATTTCCTGACAATTTATCGCTTGAAGTTTCACTTGAGACTGCAATAACCGCAAGTCGGGATATATTAATAGCTGTTCCAAGTCATATGTTTCGTAAGGTATTATACAAAATAAAACCTTATTTAAATCAACATTCACGTATTATTTGGGCAACAAAAGGCCTAGAACATGGTACAGGACGGCTCTTACAAGAAGTTGCTCGTGAGATTTTGGGTGATAAAATTCCTTTAGCTATCTTTTCTGGACCAACTTTTGCTAAAGAATTGGCTATAGGTTTGCCTACAGCAATTACGGTCGCAGCTTCTGATGTTAAATTTAGTGAAGAACTACAGAAGCTTTTCCATTGTAGCAAAAATTTTAGAGTTTATAAAAATCCAGATATGATAGGCGTTCAATTAGGTGGAGCTGTCAAAAATGTCATTGCTATTGGTGCAGGAATATCAGATGGTATGGGATTTGGAGCAAATGCTCGAGTAGCTCTTATCACGCGAGGGTTAGCTGAAATCAGTCATTTAGGCATTGCTATGGGCGCTGAGCTTTCTACATTTATGGGGATGACAGGCTTAGGTGATTTGGTTTTGACATGTACTGATAACCAGTCGCGCAACCGCCGTTTTGGAATGCTGCTTGGTCAAGGAATGGATACAGAAGAAGCAGCAAAACAGGTTGGTCAAGTTGTTGAAGGTTATTTAAACACTAAAGAAGTGCATACGTTAGCACAACGTATCGGGGTAGAAATGCCAATTACAGAGCAAATTTATCAGGTTCTATTTTGTGGTAAAAGTGTAGTTGAAGCAGCTGATACATTACTGAGCCGAGCACTCAAAGATGAAATGCATGATTCCAGTATGTTTTTAAAATATTCAAACACCTAAGAGAGATATGATTATAGTATCACGGAAACTTTGCAATAGGTTATGCTAACCATTAGACAAGGCAATAACACTTTGGTGAAGTGTAGGGGTTATATGGGCTAACTTTTTATGCAATATGACTTAAACGTGAAAAATTTGATCATTATCTAAATCATCTCTTTGAGAATAAGGTACATCTTCTCCTTATAGAGTTATACAAAAGCAAGAAAGTGTTGAAAATACTACTAAAATAGTATGGAAATGGCCATTTTATACTTTTAAAAGTATTATGGATAGTTATTCTCCCTGAGTTTCCTCACTTTGTTTTAATTCTTTAAGTGTTGGCATAGACATAATGTTATAGCCCGAATCCACATAATGGATTTCACCAGTAACACCTGATGATAAATCAGAGAGTAGGTAAAGAGCAGATTTTCCGATTTCATGGATGTTCACTGTACGGCGCAATGGCGCATTACGACGTTGATACGAAAAGATCGCGCGTGCAGCTGCGATACCATTACCAGCCAAGGTCCTAACAGGTCCTGCTGAAATTGCATTAACGCGGATATTTTGAGGGCCAAAATCTGCGGCCAAATAGCGTACCATAGCTTCTAAAGCAGCTTTAGCCACACCCATGATATTGTAATTAGGTACAACTTGCTGTGAAGCTCCATAGGTAAGTGTTAAAAGTGTACCCCCATTGGGCATAAGTTTACCAGCACGTTGGGCAATTTCAGTAAAAGAATAAGCTGAAATAACCATTGTGCGTTTAAAATTTTCGCGTGTTGTAACATCAACATAACGCCCTTTTAGTTGAGTCTTATCTGAAAAGCCAATAGCATGAACAACGAAATCAATAGTTTTCCATTCTTTTTCAAGTTGTTCAAAGACGCGATCGACATTTTCAATTTTTTCAACATCGCATTCAAGTAACAATTTACAACCGAGCTGCTCTGCTAAGGGTTGAACCCTTTTCCCGAAGGCATCTCCTTGATAAGTAAAAGCTAATTCAGCTCCTGCTTCTGCTAGTTGGCACGCAATACCCCATGCGATTGAATGGTCATTTGCAACCCCCATAATAAGGCCACGTTTGCCCTCCATCAAACCTTTCATATTATTCTCCGTAAAAGATCGTGCTTTTTTCAACCAGCTAAGAATTCCTGTTTATGTATAGCGTTGGAAAACGAGCGTTGCATTGGTACCGCCAAAACCGAATGTATTTGACAATACAGTATTAAGTTGTTGATGATCACGACGTTCACGAACAATGGGCATATCAGCAAAAATTGGATCAAGCTCTTCAATATGAGCGCTTTCGCAAATAAAATTATGATTCATCATTAACAGTGTATAGATTGCTTCTTGAACACCTGCCGCTCCCAAAGAATGACCAGTTAAGGATTTTGTGGCAGAAATTGGAGGGCATTGATCACCTGCTCCAAAGATACGGCGGATTGCTTCTATTTCTGGAGGATCACCAACAGGTGTTGCGGTTGCATGGGGATTGATATAATCAATCTTATTATTTACGGTTGCAAGCGCCATACGCATACACCGTTCTGCTCCCTCGCCAGATGGAGCGACCATATCATGTCCATCAGATGTAGCGCCATACCCAACAATTTCTCCATAGATTTTCGCACCACGTGCTTTAGCAAGTTCTAGCTCTTCAAGAACCAAAACACCAGCCCCACCAGCAATAACAAATCCATCACGATTGATATCATAGGCACGTGAAGCTTTTTGAGGTACATCATTATATTTGCTGGACATAGCACCCATAGCATCGAACAACACAGATAGTGTCCAATCTAAATCTTCGCAACCACCGGCAAAGATACGGTCCTGCCTGCCGTATTGTATCAATTCATAAGCATTTCCAATACAATGATTAGAAGTGGCACAAGCCGAAGAGATTGAATAATTCACTCCTTTAATTTTAAAAAAAGTTGCAAGTGTTGCAGATGCTGTAGAACTCATCGCTTTAGGTACGACAAAAGGACCAACGCGCTTTGGACCTTTTTGGCGTGTAATATCAGCAGCTTCAACAATTGATTGAGTTGAAGCCCCTCCAGAGCCCATAATGATACCTGTACGTTCATTTGATACTTCATGAAGTTCTAAACCCGCATCAGCAATTGCTTGATCCAGGGCAATGTGATTCCAAGCAGTTCCACGTCCATGAAAACGTAAAGCACGTCGATCAACTAATTCTTCTACATTAACATTAGGTTTGCCATAAACTCTGCTACGAAAGCCCAACTCGGCATACTGGGGCGCATAAGAAATCCCAGATTTCGCTTCATACAAGCTAGTTAAAACGGCTTGAGGGTTATTTCCGATTGCAGAGACAATTCCCATTCCAGTTACAACAACTCGACGCATTCATACCTCCTTGTTTCACACAGAATAACAAAATATCCCTGCTAATGGAAATAATTTCAGTCTTCTTTAAACAAAGCAACACGTAAATCACTCGCTTTATAGATGGATTCCCCATCTGCTTTTACCCATCCATCGGCTATTCCCAAGACCAAATTCCCACGCCGAATACGTTTAAAATCTATTCCATATTCAAGAAGTTTGGTTTGCGGAGTTACCATACCTGATAATTTTACTTCACCTGTTGATATAGCTCTTCCTTTGCCTAGTTCACCTAACCAACCGAGAAAAAAACCTGTTAATTGCCACATACCATCTAAACCGAGACATCCTGGCATGACTGGATCACCTATAAAGTGACAGTCAAAGAACCATAAGTCTGGAGTAATATCAAATTCGGCACGGACCATTCCTTTATTGTATTCACCACCGGTTTCACTAATTTGGGTGATTCGATGAATCATTAACATTGGTGGTGCAGGTAATTGTGCATTACCCCTACCAAACATTTCGCCGCGCGCGCAGCTTAGAAGCTCTTCATAAGTGTAGCGAGACTTTTGTTCAGTCATTGTTACTCCATTTATTTGCGTATATTTTTAACTTCTGCGCTTCTCCACAATCTACTTTTAGAGCAAATTTTAAGGAGAGGGAAATGATTTTATATCATTTTTAATGACAAATACCCTTTTTTATGTATCCTGCACGGTAGGTTATTTAAAAATGGAATAAAAATTACACCATACTGTCCCCATTTTTATGTTTTAACCTTATTTGAACAGAAATAAGTTGTGGTCTTTAACATGTCAGTGAGCGTAGAGAATTTAGGTTTGGATGAAGAAGAACAGTCAACGAAGGATTGTGAAGAGGTTGTGCATTATTATTCCATCCCTATGTTAGAAAAACGTTTGCGTCAAAATGGATTGCGGCCAACACGTCAGCGGTTAGAGCTTGCTCATATGATTTTTTCTCAAGGCAACCGTCATATCGCTGCTGAAGAGCTCTATGAAGAGGCAATAGCGTTAGGTGTGCCTGTGTCTTTAGCAACTGTTTATAATACACTTCATCAATTTACGGAAGCAGGGTTATTACGGATTATTGCCGTAGAAGGTTCGAAAACTTGGTTTGATACTAATACATCTAATCATTATCATTTTTATATAGAAGGTGAGAATCGTATTCTTGATATTTCGTGCGATTTGGAAGAAGCTCCTATTATTGGAAATTTGCCTAAACCACCAGAAGGTATGGAAATTTCGCATGTTGATTTGATAGTTCGGTTAAAACCAAAAACTTAATTATAGGATTCGAGGAATTCAATAAGGAATGAAAATTAAACTTTATTGATTTGAAAATTTACCAACCTTTTATTTTTTCATCAGGATAGATTCCCCATAACTGTGGTTGAGGAAGCCATCCGCGCGTATTGTTAATACTTAATTCGCACCAGTATCCATCGCATTGGCGGATGTTACCAATGACATTAGGCTCTACTTCTGCCACAAGTTCTGCGTTGTCTGCAGGACTTTTGCGTAGCATCAGCCTTTTTGTTTTATCTTTTTGCCATGGAATAGCTATAGCGGTTCGTTTTCCTGATAAAAGCGATTGATATACCCATCCCTCATCGCCTTCGGCATCACGAATTTTGCGCCATTGATCATATTCTTGGATGATTTCAATAGGCAATCCCTGTTTTTTGTAGGTAAAGATGATAGAATAATTGCTACCTGGTCCGATGCGCACATTAACACGGGTAGGTTTTATCGAAGCAAACCGTGGAAGTGGTAAACCGCTTGGTCCTAAATTTTGCCCTGAATTTTGATTGAGTGTTTGTGCGTGCAAAAAACGAGGTGAGCTGAATACAAAGGTTCCTGCTATTAGGATACGTAATGCAAGCACTGAGAATCGAAACCAACTAAAATATTGCACACTTAAACCTTTTATCTATTCGTTTCTATATATTGGTAATCTAAGATCTGGAAGATAGGATTGAGAACTGATCAAAATTATGGCATACTGCTAGTTAAAGAGATCTAAACAATGAAGAATTTGTTACAAGAATAACAGAATAAGTAAAACAAAAGTTTGGACTTCTAATGCTTACATTGTTTATGAGAGTATACCGTTCATCAACGTCCAGTTTTCTTTTGCATCAACCAAGTACAGAAGTATAAAATTGAACAGAAGATTCAGAGCAAAACTTGTGAGCCTATGCAATGAATCACATAAGTGGTTAGAAAGTGGAGTGTAGTTGACAGAAGCCAATCTTTAATCAGATTGGTGATGGTTAAGGATTTTCGTTTTTTAAGGTGGGGAGGAAGTCAAGAGATGCAAAAAGTTACAAAATTTTATCATCTTATTAAATTACATGAAGAAGAAGTCATGGTTTGATATAATATTCTTTCCACACACAATTACATATTTTGACAGTGATTTGTATTTGCGATCTGTCGTGATTCAGGGGATTTGAAATATGCGGAATGTTTTATACCAGATAAGAAAACCATCACGGAGTTGTATACAAAAAAATTACAGGAAAAGACAAAAAAACACTCCATACGCATACTCATTTCTTGAAATAGCTAAAAGCAAAAAATCCGTGTGCTATATCTACCTACACAGCTGCCAACGGAAATCTTACAATACAATTACACAGAAGTTTACTCGTATACTATTTTAATGCAGTAGCCCGACCATTACTAACAAGGCCTTCTCTTTGCGCACGCTTACGAGCAAGCTTACGTGTGCGACGAACAGCTTCAGCCTTCTCACGAGCACGCTTTTCTGATGGCTTTTCATAATAACCACGCATTTTCATTTCACGGAAGATACCTTCACGCTGCATCTTTTTTTTCAACGCGCGCAGCGCTTGATCAACATTATTATCACGAACGAGTACTTGCACTATTTATCCTGCTTTGTTTCAGTGTCATAAATAATAGGAAAAAACCCAGTCCTTTTTAAATAGATATCTAAAAGGACATACACCATACGTATACTATACGTACAATACACATACACATACCACATAAAGAAGGGGTTTGTCTATATCGCTTTTTAAAATTCTAAGCTTTTTATTATAGAGTGCCTTTCATAATGAATGATTGACTTTACAAGTATAAGCTTATGAAAGCCCTTGTATCTGATCATTTTCGTCAAGATGAATTTTTTCAGCGATAGGGTAATGCGGTAAGCCGGGCATGGTCATGACATCCCCGCAAATCACAACAATAAAACCTGCACCTGCAGAGAGACGAACTTCTCGCACAGGAATTTCAAAATCAACAGGAGCGCCGTATTTTGTTGGATTAGAGGAAAAAGAATAAGGCGTTTTTGCCATACAAATAGGAAATGCGCCATAGCCCTCTTTTTCCCAACATTCAAGTTGCTTGAGAATATGATCTGCGATTATAGCTCCGCGTCCACCATAGAGATTTGTTATGATACAATTAATTTTCTGAACGAGCGGCAGGTTATCTTGATACAGAACTTTGAAATGGGCACTTTTTTCTTCAATTAAGCTAACAAGCTCTTGTGCGAGTTCTGTGGCGCCTTTTCCACCTTGTTGCCAATGTTTGCAGAGAACAGCTTTGCATCCAGTTGTCGAAACTATTTCTTGCAATGTACTTATTTCAGCGTCGCTATCAGTATAAAAATGATTGATAGCAACAATACAAGGGATACCGTAGTGTTCCATATTTTTTATATGCCGTAAAAGATTGGCTGCTCCCTTTTGTAAAGCTGCGATATTTTCTACTGTCAAATCATTTTTAGCTACTCCACCATTCATTTTTAGTGCGCGAATTGTTGCGACAATCACTGTAGCATTCGGTAGAATATCTGCTTGTCGACATTTAATGTTGAAAAATTTCTCTGCTCCAAGGTCGGCTCCGAATCCTGCTTCTGTGACAACATAATCTGCAAGTTTTAAAGCGGTTTTTGTTGCTATAACTGAATTACAGCCATGAGCAATGTTAGCAAAAGGTCCTCCGTGGACAAGAACAGGGTTATTTTCAATTGTTTGTACAAGATTAGGTTGCATAGCATCTTTGAGAAGAACTGTCATTGCACCTTCCGCATTGAGATCAGCAACGGTCACAGGTGTTTTATCGTAACGATAGGCGACAATAATTTTTTTGAGTCTTTGCGTAAGATTTTCTAAATTTTCGGCAAGACAAAAAATAGCCATAATTTCTGATGCAACAGTAATGTCAAAACCTGTTTGACGTGGAAAACCGTTGGTTACTCCACCCAATGAAATAATGATATCACGCAAAGCGCGGTCATTCATGTCAAGGACTCGTTTCCAAACAATACGACGTGGATCAATATTTAAGCTATTTCCCCAATAGATATGATTATCTATCATCGCAGCAAGAAGATTATGAGCAGCCGTAATGGCATGAAAATCACCAGTAAAATGCAAATTAAGGTCATCCATTGGTACAACTTGGGCATAACCACCTCCAGCAGCACCACCTTTTATACCAAAGCAAGGACCTAAGGATGGTTCTCTCAAGGTAGCTATTGTTTTTTTTCCAATGAGATTGAGAGCGTCATTGAGTCCAACCGTTGTTGTTGTTTTTCCTTCTCCAGCAGGTGTTGGATTGATAGCCGTGACGAGGATAAGTTTACCATCCGGATTTTTATTGAGCGATTTTATGTATGCAGAAGAAATTTTAGCTTTGTCATGTCCATAAGGAATGAGATTTTCATGTGCGATACCAATTTTTTGCGCAATTTCAGTGATGTGTTGCTTGTGAGCCGTGCGAGCAATTTCAATATCTGTTTTAGGCATAGAAAGATTCTTTAAACTTGGCTTTTGTTAACGTTAAGTTGGAATGTACTATAATCGGGCGAGAAAGCTTATAGCACATGGGAATAGGAAAAACATCATAGAGGTTGATGATATACTGTGCAAGGAGGAATGCTAAAGTGGAATAAGGGAAATTTGTATAGATTTTTTATAAAAACAATCACTACGTTTTTAGTTCTGATAAGCTTTTAAAAAGGAATGAGGTCTTTAGAAAAAGCTATTTCTATCTCTTACTAAGAAGGAATGTTATAGCTCTAGAAATTTTGTGGAAGAAGATTGTGTTAAAATAGTAAATCTTGCTTCAGAAGCAGACAGAATATTTTGTTTTGTGTTTTAAGAGATAAAAGAGGTTTTCAAAGTCTTCTATTTTTGAGTAGTAAAAACACGTTAAATATCTGGTGCATTTACAAACATCTAGGAAAGAAGTGCTGATTCGCAATCAAAAGAATAGTTATAGTGCCCATCTGATAGCATTACAAATACATGATAGAAGGCAATTAAATCGTGGAGTTTATAGTTAATAATACCAATAACGCACTGAAGAAAAATAAAAAATTTATAATGGCGCACCCGAAGAGATTCGAACTCCTGACCCCCAGATTCGTAGTCTGGTGCTCTATCCAGCTGAGCTACGGGTGCATTTTCAATTTTCTATCTTAAAAAGACAAGGGCTTCCTAATCGTTTCATTGAGGAATTGCAAGGAAAACTTGGTGGAAATAAAAAAATTATCATCTTCATTGATGATATATTTAAAAAAGGTTGCAGTGCATTTCCAGGTTTAGTTGAATTTTGTATGATATTTTCTCTGTAGATTAGCGGTACAACTCAATATGAACGATAGTTAACTTGACGTTGTTATTTACGAAAGCTAGTCAGGCAATAGATGAGATATGTTTTTGCGGTGGAGGGGTGAGATACACTACCTGCAGTTCAGTTTTTGTATGAAACTCGGATATCACTGTTGGGGACTTTTTCAGATAAATTTATATACTCATGATACAACAAGGATAGATGTATGAAATTGTTAAAAAAGATCTTTCCGTTGGTGTTTTTCGTTGTCGTTTTGATGGTTACTTATTGGGCAGGGAAACAGAGTTCAGAGCAACGCATTTCTATAGTGGATAAAACAACAAATGCATCGCATAAAACTTCGAAGGCTCCGATAGGAAATCCGCCAACGAATGTTGTTGTTGATCTTGTTAAAATTCAGGATTTTTATGAACAGTTGAATGTTCTTGGGAGCGGACGAGCATCTTCTGCGGTGGAGTTAGTTCCTTGGTCATCAGGTATTATTGATAAGATTTTTGTATCAGCAGGCATGAAAGTACAAGTGGGTGATGTGATTGCAAAGCTTGATTCTAAAAAGGAAGAAATAGCGGCTGCAAAAGCAAAAATACAACGTGATAATAGTGCTTTAACGCTTTCACGTATTCTTAAATTACGTGCCAGTCATACAGCGACAGAGGTTCAGGAAATTACGGCACGCTTAGAGCTGGATAACGCAAATTTGGTTTTGCGTAATGCTGAGTTAGATCTTGAACGGCGCACAATTCGTGCACCGATTAGTGGTGTTATTGGTATTTTACCCATTAATGAGGGCAATGCTGTTACTTCTAATATTATAATAGGCCGTATTGAGAATAGAGAACGCATTTTTGTCGATATATGGGTTCCTGAACGATATGTATCGCGAATACATAAAGGAGATGAAGTGACTGCAACATTAACGGCACAGCCGGATAAAGCTTTTGTTGGTCATATTTATGCGATTGATAATGTTGTTAATACAGAAAGCCGCACACTTCATATTCAAGTTGAAATCAATAATGAAAAAGATACGCTCGTGACAGGTATGTCTTTTTCTGTTGCGTTAAAATTCTATAGTGGTTCTTTTCCTGTCGTTAATCCTCTTGCGGTTCAATGGAACAGTAGAGGGTCATTTGTTTGGTGTGAAAGAGAGGGAAAGGTAGAGCCCGTTCCAGTATCGATTATTCAGCATAAAGCAGATCAAGTATTTGTGAAAGCACCTCTAAAAAATGGTGAACGAGTTGTCATACAGGGAGTACAGATGCTTCATCCAGGAAGTAGGGTTACTTTTGATGATCCAAAGCCCGATCAACAGCAATTATCAGCCGTTTAGGGGTAAGGATGTACAATGAGCCAAAAATTTAGCACAAAACAGCCTATGGTACAGGTAGAACAGGGCGGTATAATTGCATTATTTATTCGCAGGCCGGTTTTTACCTTTGTTTTGAATGCTATGATTATGATTGCGGGATTTGCTGCATGGTTGAATGTTGATGTACGCGAATTACCAGACGTTGATACTCCAGTGACGACGATTATGACGATTTTTGCTGGTGCATCGGCAGAGACAATTGATCGTGAAATTACAAGAGTTATAGAAGATACAGTTTCTCGTGTTTCAGGTGTTAAGACAATTTCTTCAACTTCTTCTTTTGGACGTTCCCGTGTGGAGGTTAGTTTTAATGTTGGTGTTGATTTGAATGTTGCAGCATCTGATATTCGTGATGCTCTGTCTCGTGTTGCCTATTCTTTACCTAAAAATGCGGATTCGCCTCTGATCATTAAAGCAGATTCAAATGCTGCTGCAATGATGTATTTGGTTGTGACATCACCAACGATGAGCATTGATGATTTAACAACGGTTGTAAACGATCAGGTTGTTGATGCACTTTCTGCTGTTGATGGTGTTGGTGATGTGCAAGTCGATAGTGCACGCACGAAGATTTTTCAGGTTGATATAGATCAAGCGAAACTTGCGAGTTATGGATTAACCGTGGCGGATATTTCACGTGTTCTTACTGATATGACAACGGATGTACCTGTTGGGTCGTTACGTAATTCTAAGCAAGCTTTAATTGTACGCGCTACTGCACGTTTAACAACACCAGAAGCTTTTGAACAAGTTGTCTTAAAACCTCATGTGCATCTTGGTGATGTTGCACATGTTACTTTGTCACCGGATGTAGAAACGGTTATCCTTCGTATCAACGGAAAGACAGGCATTGGGTTGGGAATTGTGCGCAAAGCACAATCCAATACCCTTAATATTTCCGAAGGTGTTAGAGCGGTTGTCAATAATCTTAAGAGTGTTGTTCCTTCTTCTGTGCATATAAGTATTATTAGTGACGATGCACTTTTTATTAAAAGCGCGCTTCATGAGGTTGAGGTTGCATTGGTCATTGCTATCCTTAGTGTTATCTTGGTTATTTTTCTTTTTCTAAGAGATATTCGTGTAACGCTTATTCCCACTTTATCTCTTCCTGTAGCTTTGATTGGTACAATTTCTGCCATTTATCTTGTAGGGTTTTCGTTGAATATTCTCACATTTTTAGGATTGGTTTTGGCAACAGGGCTTGTGGTGGATGATGCTATTGTTGTTCTGGAGAATATTGTTCGATGGCGCAATATGGGATTAGGCTCTAGAGCGGCAGCGGTGCTAGGAACGCGTGAAGTATTTTTTGCTGTTTTAGCAACAACATTGACTCTCGTTGCCGTTTTTGTGCCTATTTCTTTCCTTCCTGGACAAGTTGGTGCACTTTTTAGAGAATTTGGTTTTGTATTGGCAATTTCTATTCTGCTTTCTTCGGTTGTTGCTTTAACTCTTTGTCCTATGTTGGCCTCACGTTTTCTTAAAGAACATGTTGAGGGTAATAAAGGAGGGACGCATCATTCTATTTTTCTGTACAAATTAGGCTCTTTCTTGAGCAAGGGATATGCTTATAGTTTGCATAAATGTTTGGGAAAACCTTGGACCGTCGTCATTGTTTCACTTATTTTTGCGGGTCTTTGTGTTGGAGGCTATATGAAATTACAACAGGAATTGACACCAGCAGAAGACAGAGCCCTTATTTTTTTGGTCATTAGTGGACCACAGGGTATTTCAACACAATATCTGAATGAGCAGGTAGAGCAAATTGAAGCGAGTTTACAACCGTTACACGATTCTGGAGAAATTGCTAATAGTTATTCTATTGCGGGCATTGGCGGTTCGTCCAATACTGCTTTTTTGGTTTTGTTGCTTTCATCTTGGGATAAGCGTTTGCGTAGTCAGCAAGAAATCGTGAAAGATGTTAATGCAAAGGTTAGACAATTTCCCGCAGTTTTTGTGTTTGCAGTGCAAGGAAATTCTTTAGGTGTGAGAGGAACTGGCCAAGGGTTACAATTTGCAATTCTTGGGAATGATTATACAAAATTACAACTCATTGCTGATAAGTTGGTTAGTGCTTTACAAACTGATCCGCATTTCATTCGTCCACGTCTTACTGTTGATGCAACGCAACCGCAATTTTTTATTGAAATTAATCGAGAAAAAGCTTCTGATTTAGGGATTGATATCACCAATTTGGGCAATACATTACAAGCAATGTTGGATGGTAAAAAGATCGGTTCGATTTACGTAGATGACCATTCTTACGATGTTAAATTGACATCGCGTAGGAATCCTATGAAGAGTCCTAGTGATTTGGAAAATATTTTTTTAAAAACTAAAGGAAATCAATATGTTCCGTTGTCGGTTATTGCAAATTTACATGAAAAAGCTATTGCTCCCCAATTAAAACGGGAGAAGCGCATGAGTGCTGTTATTTTAAGCGCAAATCTTGCTCCAGGTGTCGTCTTAGGGGATGCTTATCAAACTGTACAGAAAATTGCTGCTCCTTTGTTATCAAAAGGAAACTATGTGGTTCCCTTGGGGGAAGCTGCGACACTTGATGAAACATCTTCCAATTTTATGATTGTTTTTGGAATTGCCTTTGTGATTATTTTATTGGTTTTAGCCGCACAGTTTGAAAGTTTTGTTTCAGGATTTATTATCATGGCTACTGTACCATTAGGGATTGGTTGTGCTGTGATTGCGATGCTTTTAAGCGGTGTCAGTCTTAATATTTACAGTCAAATTGGTTTAATCTTGTTGATTGGAGTTATGGCCAAAAATGGTATCCTCATTGTTGAGTTTGCAGATCAGTTACGTGATCAAGGTAAAGGCGTGCGTGAAGCTGTAGAAGAAGCGGCAAATATTCGTCTTCGTCCAGTTTGTATGACGATGATTTGCGCCATTTTAGGGGGTATACCCTTGGTTTTAGCAAAAGGTGCTGGTGCAGAAGCACGTATAGCTTTAGGTTGGGTTATTGTTGGTGGTTTGGGGTTGGCAACTATTTTTACGCTTTATGTTACACCGGTTGTTTATCTTTTTCTCGGACGTTTTGTAAGAGCAAAAGCAGAAGAAACTACACGCTTAACAAGAGAACTCAGCCAAGTTGAATGATGTATCTGATAGGGAAGATTTGGAAGTTTTTTACTCTTATTTTACAAATGCCATCTTGGGGACTTATCTTTCCATTTTTGTACCCCTTCATTTTGAATATGAGCAGTAAAAATGACTAGCAATAAAGGAGAGACTCTCTGTTTTATTATTGTTTATGCATAGATTTTATTGTCAATAACCGTGCGGGATCAGTTCATGGAAGATAGCTTTTCGATTCGAAACGAGAAAGCTTTTGGGGAAGCTTTGAAAGCGTTAAGAAGACACGCTATAAAGGATAGGGTGCACGATATTCGTCGACATTTCGAAGAGGATGAACAGCGTTTTTCTCATTTTTCTTTAAGACTTGATGATCTCCTTTTCGATTTTTCGAAGTGTGGTGTAACATTTAAAACGTTGCAACTCCTAGATGATTTGGCTGTCGCAGCAGATGTATTAGGCAGACGTGAGGCAATGTTTTCGGGACAGGCCATTAATACAACTGAAAAGCGCTCAGTTCTTCATATTGCGTTACGTTTACCTGCTGACGAAGTTTTCATGTTGGACGGGCATGATCTTGTCCAAGATATTCAGGCTGTTCTTAAAGATATGGAAAGATTTTCTGAAAGGGTGCGTGATGGCAGCTATAAGGGAAATAGTGGCGAAAGAATAAATGATATTGTAAACATTGGTATTGGTGGCTCTGATCTTGGACCTGCGATGGTCACACGTGCTTTAAAACCTTATCATGACGGTCCGCGTTGTCATTTCGTTTCTAATGCTGACAGTGCACATATTTCTGATACTCTCTCGGTTTTGAATCCAGCAACGACTTTATTTGTCATTGCCTCTAAAACGTTTACAACGGCCGAAACAATGGCAAATGCTCAAATTGCACGTCAATGGATTCATTCACATTTAGGGGAAAAGGCTGTTTGCACGCATTTTGTTGCTGTTTCGAGTGCACTTGATAAAGTGGTGGAGTTTGGCATAGATTCTTCAAGAGTTTTTAGATTTTGGGATTGGGTTGGAGGGCGTTATTCAATTTGGTCAGCCATTGGTCTTGTTGTTATGTTAGCAATAGGGGGGCAGAATTTTCGCCAATTTCTCAGGGGTGCTCTGCAGATGGATCAACATTTTAAAGCGACGCCTTTGCATAAAAATATTCCTATTCGATTTGCTCTTTTAGGGTTTTGGCATCGTGTTATTTGTGGTTATTCATCACGTGCTATCATTCCCTATGCACAGCGTTTAGCGTGTTTTCCGGCTTATTTGCAACAACTTGATATGGAATCAAACGGTAAGCAGGTTTCTTTGGATGGCAAACCATTAACTTTTTCGAGTGGTCCGGTTGTTTGGGGTGATTCAGGGACAAATGGTCAACATGCTTTTTTTCAGCTTTTGCACCAAGGAACAGATGTTATTCCTGTAGAATTTATTTTATTTATAAAAGGGCATGAGCGAAATTTAGATCCTATGTATGATATGTTGGTAGCGAACTGCTTAGCGCAATCAAAAGCCTTGATGAAGGGGCGTAGCGTCGAAGACGCTTGGCATATTTTGGTAAAAAATGGAATTGGTGAACGTGAAGCAAATAATTTAGCACGTCATAGAAGTTTTGAGGGAAACCGCCCCAGTATTATGCTGGTTCAGGATTTGTTGACACCTTTTGCACTTGGTCGTCTCATTGCACTTTATGAGCATCGTATTTTTGTCGAAGGGATTTTAATGAATATTAATTCATTTGATCAATGGGGTGTTGAGCTTGGTAAAGAATTAGCAAATGAATTGTTATCAATACTCCGAGGAGAAAACAAAGCTGATAACCGTGATAGTTCAACAATAGGGTTGTTGGCACACATTCAGGTGAGACGTGCAGAACAAATATAATTTTCTAGTAGTTTTGTACTAAATGGGAAAAGATAGAATTGGAGGAATACGAGATAATTCATTATTTTTGTATATACTTTTATCATCAGCTGGAACTATTTTTCAGATTGGATTTTGAGAGAAGAAAACCCAAAAAGAGCAAAAAATGACAAAGAACAAAACTTGATAGCAAAAAGGAGGAAATTTTTGCAAGGATTTTGAAAATCCTGTTGAATTTTTTAGAAAAAAATAAATCGGTACAAAACTTGGTGACAAGTTACATACAATAAAAACATTTTAATGAGATCACTTTAGCTGATACTCTGGCGGAGAGAGAGGGATTTGAACCCCCGATAGAGTTGCCCCTATGCCGCATTTCGAGTGCGGTGCTTTCAACCACTCAGCCATCTCTCCCTATGAAAATACAAAAAATTTCACACCGTTTAAGTATATGGCGGCTAGATAACCTTCAATTGTGTTTAGTACAACCTTTTTTTGCTTTTTTGTAGGACTTTATTGACAGAGAATAGAAATTCCTTCATATATGCAAAATACAAGCGTGGGGAAATCTGCGCGCGTTTGTGTTTGGGAGGATATTTTTATCCTTCTTTTAAAATCTATTACGACTGATAAAAAGCAG
This sequence comes from Bartonella taylorii, assembly GCF_023920105.1. Classification (NCBI taxonomy): domain Bacteria; kingdom Pseudomonadati; phylum Pseudomonadota; class Alphaproteobacteria; order Hyphomicrobiales; family Bartonellaceae; genus Bartonella; species Bartonella taylorii. The sequence continues at coordinate 1,559,250 of NZ_CP083693.1, read as the reverse complement.
CCTATTTTCCCTTGATTTATAAGGCAGAAATCAAATAAGAGCTGGAATGAACGGAAGGATAAAAAATGTTCGCAGTCATTAAAACCGGTGGTAAGCAATACCGCGTTGTTGCTAACCAAGTGATGAAAGTTGAAAAAATTATTGGTAATGCCGGTGATGTTGTTGAATTCAATGACATATTGATGGTTGGGCAAGAGGGGAATGCGGTTATTGGTACACCTGTTGTTGCTGATGCTTTGGTTACGGCTGAAATTGTAGAGCAGGTACGTGGGCGTAAGGTTATCGCATTTAAGAAGCGCCGTCGTCAAAATTCGAAACGTACGCGTGGTCATCGTCAAGAACTGACAACGCTCCGTATTTTAGAGATTTTAATGGGTGGTTCAAAACCTAAAAAAGCAGCTGCAAAACCAGTTAAAGAGGAAGCAGCTGTATTAAAAGAGGCGACAAAAGAAACAAAAACTACTGCTGTTAAGAAAACAGTTAAAAAAACTGCTGAAAAAAAGACTACATCGCAGAAGGAAGCGGTTGTAGCATCAAAGAGTAAAGAAGATTAAAGGAGAACGTCCATGGCACATAAAAAAGCTGGTGGTTCCTCGCGTAATGGTCGCGATTCAGAATCGAAACGTCTTGGCGTTAAAAAATTTGGTGGTGAAGTCGTTATCGCTGGAAATATTATTGTTCGTCAGCGTGGTACGCGCTGGCATCCTGGCGACAATGTAGGCATTGGAAAAGATCATACCCTTTTTGCACTGTCAAATGGAAAGGTTTCTTTTCAAAGGAAAGCGAGGGACCGTTCATATGTTTCGGTCATTCCTATGGTGGAGGCAACAGAATAGACTGCAATATTTTCTGTAATAAGCCGGTGTTTTGTTAAATTTCGGTTATGAAATTATGAGTCTTAGAAAGGAAAGATGGCGCCCCATCTTTCCTTTTTTTTGCTCTATGATATAATGCAAAATGGAGGGACGTGCAAAAAACTAAAAGACAGAATCTAAGAAAATCTTTTTCTTAAATAACTATAAAATTGGTACTATGTTTTGTTTGCACTGAAGGCATTGACGTGATGGTGGAGTTTACCAATAGATGTGCATATGATAACAGTGATGGGATTTTTCTTTTTATACTTGGAAAAGCGCCAAACAGCTTATTTTAGAGAGGAAATTTATTTTCGAAGAATTTTAGAGAAATTTTATGGGAGCATTTGCGCGATCGTTTTATGAGGGAGAGCTAGTTTACGGAGTGGTGGTGTTCTTAATATACTTTCAACGGTCTCAGGTATTGGTTAGGTTATCTCTTTAGAAGAAGAGGAATATGTAAGAGAGGTTATAAGGGTGTTGATTAAAACTGCTTTGTAAGTGATATGCGTTGGGGATTTTCAGTAAATCTAGAATGGAGTTACACGTAAAGGAACTTATTTTGAACCGGTCGGAATGATAGATGTGTGGTGAGCTAAATAGTATTTTTAAATCTATCTGTTATTGGGTGTTATGAAAATGAAACGCTGCCAATATAAGCACAAAGACTGATTTAAGATAAAAGCACTTTTCACTTTATAGCTTTATGGATCTTGTTCGGCGAAATATCCAGAAATTAAAGTCATCTGTGGAGCATTGTTTTATTTTAGCGGTCGGGGATATTGTTTTTGGGATGTAGATACTTTTCGGGTATGCAGATGGATAACGTTCTGTGGTTGCGGTTTTTGTTTGAGCAAGAGAAGCCTATAATGTTGTTAAGGTTATCTTTTGAGGATTTTATAGCGTGAGATATTTAGCTGCGCGGAATTTTAAAGAGGTAGGCTGAGAGTAGAAATTTGTAATTATGTAATGAGGCAAAGAGCGGCAAGGGCGGGTTGCTCAGTTTGGGGAGATTTAAAACATTAGCTGAAGTTGCAGTGGGTTGGAGGCTGTTTTTTTATATGAGGAGTAATGACAAGTTATATTGAATAACTTGGGATGATGAGGGCATTTTTAAACATAGCTTTTCAGTTTTTTGGGTGTGTAAAGATCAGGGCTTCTGTCTTTGTAAAGTTTAAAAAGAGTAGGAGTCAGATTTGCCTATGATGGTTTTAAGCAACACGGTGAATAGCAATATCCAATTGTTTGATAGGGGACATGTTGGGGTGTTAAAGCGCTTCACTTAGCTATATTTTGTAAAACAAAGGAAAATTGCGGTGCTGTTTATACTTTGTATTTTGGGAAATCCAACTTGGAAATGAAATTTATCAGAAATATTCATGTTCAAATGTGATGTAGTTTGAATTGATGATGAAATGTAAGGAAGTAGAAGCGATGAATACAGATTTTAACGAGAGTGAAATCTTGTCTATAGGATCTGTACAACTTGCGGCTACTTTTGATCATAAAAATGATGCGATTCATGCTGCTGCTGAATTGCTTGTGCAGATTGGCGCGGTTAACAAATGCTATCTGGCTAGCATGCTCCAACGTGAAGCAATAACGAATACTTGGCTTGGGAATGGTATAGCAATTCCTCATGGAATGATTGAAAATCGTGATTTGATTATCAGGGATGCTGTTGCTGTTATACAGATTCCTGCTGGTGTTGAGTGGTGGGATGAAAAAAAAGCGTATTTGGTCATTGCCATTGCAGCTAGTCCGGATCGCTATAGAGAGATTTGTAAAAAATTGACACATCTTTTATTTGATAAGGAACGGCTAGAAGCACTTTCAACAACTGCAGATAAACAGCAGATTGTTAAAACTCTTTTTGGTCAGGATATGAAGATGGGGAAGACTTTTATTGGTGACCTTTCGGTAAGCCAAGAATGGACTTTAGATTATCCAAGTGGTCTTCATGCGCGACCAGCTTCTCTTTGGGTTGACTTTGCAAAAAAAGTCCAGAGCTCTATCAGAATTCGCCATGGTCAGTATACCGTTGAAATGAAAAATTTGGTTGGCTTATTGCAATTAGGAGCAAAAAACGGTGATGTTCTGATTTTTTCGACGGATGCTGTAGAAGGTGTGCAACTGCTTAAAGATGCGATTTCTGTTGCGAAGAAAGTGAGCATAAGTGAAAAGTGTATGATGAGAGAGATGGAAACTCAAACGAAGGCTTTTCATGGTTGGTATCCGTGCTCTGGGCAAAAAGGTATTTCTGGTGTTGGGGCAAGTTCAGGGTTAGCGCTTGGCAAGATTTTTGTTTTAAGGCAGAATAATATTACCATAACAGATCAACCAATTGATTTTGCGATTGGTACTGCATGTCTTGAAAGTGCTCTCACAAAAACAAAACATAAAATGGCATCAGTTATTGCTGATATAACAGCGCGTATGGGAGCGGATTCTGCTGCGATTTTTTCTGCGCAAATGGTTTTGCTTGAAGATGAAAATCTGATCGCTCAAGCTTGTCGTTTTATGGCAGAAGGTCATGGTGTAGCTTGGTCTTGGGATAGAGCGGTTCGACAATTTGCAGATATGTTTTCTAATCTAGATAATCCTTTGTTAGCGGCGCGTGCTGTCAATTTAGTTGATGTTGGCCGTCGTGTTTTAGGCGAAATTAATCCATCGTATAGATCATTCTTTTTAGATGATATCCCGTATGGTATTATTCTTGTTACAGATGATCTATCTCCTTCTGATGTAGCTCAGCTTGATTGTACAAAAGTGCAAGGATTAGCAACGGCATGGGGAGGACCTCTGTCTCATACAGCTATTCTGGCTCGTACCCTTGGAATTCCAATGGTTGTTGCTACGGGTGCTGATATTTTAGCAGTTGAGTGTAATGTTCAGGCTATTATTGATGGCGATAATGGGTTCATTTATCTTGATCCTGCTCCTGAAGATGTTGAAGATGCTCAAAAGCAGATGCGTATTGTCGCGCAAAAGCGTGACAGTGAGATACGGGTGTGTAGATTACCAGTGCAAACGGCAGATGGTCAAAGAATTCGTATCATGGCTAATGTCAACTACGCACATCAGGTTCCTGTTGCGCTTGATTTTGGGGCTGAAGGTATTGGACTCATGCGTACAGAATTTTTGTTTTTAGATAGTCCACATATTCCGGATGAAGAGGTCCAATTTGATGTGTACCGGACGATGATTGCAGCTGTAGGAGATAAGCCATTAATTATTCGTGCGCTTGATATTGGTGGGGATAAACAGGTTACGCATTTACATTTATCGCAAGAGGACAATCCTTTTTTAGGTGTTCGGGGAACGCGGCTTTTATTACGTCGGCGTGATCTTTTAGTTCCGCAGTTGCGTGCTTTGTATCGAGCTGCAAAAGAGGGTGGAGATCTATGGATTTTATTTCCAATGGTTATGTCTGTTTCAGAGATTTTTGCTATAAAAAAGATCACAGAAGAAATTCGCAACGATATTGATGCGCCAAAATTAAAGCTGGGTATTATGATTGAAGTCCCTGCAGCAGCTATTATGGCAGATGTTTTGAGTGGTTATGTCGATTTTTTTTCGATTGGGACCAACGACTTAACACAGTACACAATGGCTGTTGATAGACAAAATCCTTATCTTGTGTCTGAAGCTGATAGCCTTGATCCAGCGGTTTTGCGTATGATTTATCAGACTATTCAAGGTGCAGAAAAACATAAGTGTTGGGTTAGTGTGTGTGGCGGTATGGCTGGAGATCCTTTTGCAGCAATGATTTTGACTGGGTTGGGGATTAACGAACTTTCTATGATATCTTGTGACATTTCTTCGGTAAAAGCGTGTTTGCAGGCGCATAGTTTTGAAGACATGAAAATTTTAGCAAAAAAAGCATTACAATGTGAAACTGCGCGAGCTGTACGCGCTCTTAGCAATGATATAAAGTGATATAGAGGCTTTAAGGGGGAAAGAGCTCGTTAGTCCTGTAATTTGGTAACACAATCACATTATAAATCATTTTTGTTGGAATAAGGTCTATTATCTCAGTAAAGCACGTTTTAATGTTGGTAAACAAGGTTTTAAGAGTTGCTTGTCCTATTTATTAGATATAATGAATAGTAATGGGTTAGTAGTGATGCTTAATTATCAATTTGAAGATGATGTTATTCATAAAATGTGAAGGTCTACAAATGAGCTAAGAGAATGGTTGTTTTTGTTGATTTAGTGATTACATTTTGGATGCCTATTCACGGAAAAATCACTTCTTAAAAGGAGAGGAAGTGCTTGTTATTCAACGAGTATTACATCTTGTTTTAATAAATGAAGTTGTTTTTTAAATTTTGAATGCATAGTTTAGGCTTGCACGTTATTTCTTTCTGGGTATAGTGCGCAAATCTGGAGAGGTGGCCGAGTGGTTGAAGGCGCACGCCTGGAACGCGTGTATATGGGAAACCATATCGAGGGTTCGAATCCCTCTCTCTCCGCCAGATTTTTTAAGGATAACTTTTCTCATCGTCACCAGAAGTCATCATGGTGAGGAATCGCAGATGACAAAGCAATCTTGTAAATGCTTATATTGCCAGGCTCTTTCAGAGCTTGCGATGACGATTGAGAATCATACTTCACTTTCTCGAATTGCGCCATTTTACCCTCTCCTTTTCCAATGCGTGCGAACATTCCGATTGAGGGTACGTATGTACTAAAACCATTGATTTACCTGAGTTTTTGGCGATAAGGCTTTTTTAACCCCTCATTTTTAGAGAACAAAAACCGGAGTATTGCTTTTACATTAGTGGAATAAACAAAGATTTATTGAGAAATAAAATTAACAATATACTACCAAATTATATGGTTCCTGCTTTTATAATTGCTATTGAGCATTTAAAAAGAAAGAAATGTCATGTTATTGGTATGCAAGCCTCTAATGAGGGAATTGGTATTTATAAAAAATTGGGTTTTATAAACTTTGGTGAATTCAAAGTTTCCAATAAACACATGGTAATTTAGCTATGAACTCTTTTTTTGCTAATTTACAAGAGAATTTATTATTTTTAGCAGAATTCAAATATGGTCAACCAATCTATAAAATCAAGGAATTTTGACCAATCTCCTTTAATACTGATATAGAAAAGCTAAAATCAGTTATTACAAATATAATTGTCTCAAGAAAGATATCTATCACAGATCCAATTTGGACAAGCGAAATTTTTTATTTGATATGACTGACAATTTACAGTCTGTTGTTGGTCTTTCCTCCAGCATAAAAGAGCCACTTCCTACAACACGGCATAGCGGTCCTGATTCTGAAGTAGTAACGGCTAGAGTTTCTTCTTTGCATGGGTAGAAACTGCGTAGACACCGTGTTAGATCTATAAAATTTGCCTGATCTTTGACAGATACTTTTTGCCTTTTGGCACCATAAAAATAAGTAGATCTAACGGTGCCATATTGCGTTTGTGATCGGAGGTTGAAAACTCTAAATCCTAATGAAACCACATAAAACGCTCGTGATAATGATAAATTAATATTCACACTGAGATCTTTTTTAGAGTTTCTTCTAAAAAGAACACTGCAAACAAGTAAATAAACAAATATATACCCAAAATGTAAACTAATGACAAAAAACCAAACATACTTACCATATACGCACTAAGATAAAAAAACACCAATAGGCTCATCCTCCCAACAGTTGACAAGAAAGATTCGTATGTGGCCCTAAGATTATCGCTAATACTATCGTGCAGGACAACTTCTACACGAAGATATGTATACTTAATGAGATAAAAAATCATACAGACTAAAATAACAGCAATTTCTTTTTTGGGCTCAAAGAAGGCAACTGTAAAAATCGTAGCAGCCGAAAGAAACAGTAGTAGAATAAAATTCACTCCCTCACTTAGTTTTGTAAAGAGAAAACTAGCCAGTAGCTGAGAGAGCAATATAAGAGAAAATGTCATACCAAGATAAAAATAAGTTACATTGATATCATAATCTTTAAATATCCACTGCCAATACTGCGAAAATATATTGAAAAAAATAAGTGAAAAATAAAAACATAGAGATATGTAAGGAACTTTAACAAAAATGGATAACATTTCTCTTGCGTCAGAAATGAAAGAATTCGCTTTTATTGTTTTTTTCTCTCCTTTTAGATCATCCAAAAAAAACAAACCAAAGATTGTTGTAATCATCATTAAAAACGCAGATATATACCATATATATTGGCTAGAATAATCGGCAAAATATGCGCCTATCAAACTAAATATAAACATGCCAATGTAATTATATTGAGAGCTGGAACCGAGCGCTTTTTTAGTAGATGTAAATTTTGTTTTTGCATATTGAACAAGTAGAGCATTATAGGCACCAGCAATCAATGTAAGCGATAATGCATTACAAGTTTCTGCCAAAAGAAAACCATAAAAGCTTGTAGAAATTCCCATAAGAAAGAGCCATGTGGCTGCAAAAGCTGCTGCTAAAATTATAGATATTTTATAACTTTTTCTATCGGCAAAATATCCAAGAGGAATATCTGTAACCATCATAATAAAAGCTTGAAATGACTTAATTATACCGATATCGATAAGAGTTAACCCTTTTTCAAGCATATAAAATACAATAAAGGCGCCTGTTAAAATCCTTATACCGTTAAATAAAAATCCAAATGCTAATATACTCTTCATTTACGCACCAATAATACCAATAAAGTAATAAGTAAATTACTTTATATGAAGATATATAAATATGACACTAGCGGCTATACGGATCTCCAGTTCTATAATTTGACATTTGTCAAAATCCTTTAAATATTTTACTGCTTCAAGAGCAGCCAAAGAACCAGTAATCGTATTATATGGATCTATCAAAGTATTCATATAGTTTTGCTTAATATTTTAAATAAACTCAAACTTATTGATATCCTCCTTTGGTGATAGGTATTGATGACAAAAGATTGAACAGCGCTAAAATAAGGAATTTTGCTTTCTTAAATCGAATAAACTGAAAAACAAAATTGTAAAAAAATATATGTTTTTAAATGCGTTACAATACATGCCAAATGACGTTCGTGCGAGGGGATAATTTATGTTAACTGCAAATTTGAAAGAACGCATTGCTTTATTTGAGAATAGAACTTTTCTCTATTTTACATTGAGCGGCTTATTTGCTACATTTGGTAGTGGGCTGAATTACATCATATTGTCATGGCTCGCCTACAATCAGACAAATTCAATTCGCGGTGTGGCACTGCTGATGTTTTTTCTTTGGATGCCTAGTGTTGTTTTTGCGCCTGTTTTTGGTGTTTTGGCGGATAAATACGATCGTAAAATACAGATCATCATTTCAAACCTTGTCAGAGGTCTGGTGATCGTGGGTTGGGTAACACTTGGTCAGTTTGGCATAGAAATTAATTTAATGTTTTTATCTGCTCTCTTGGGTGTTTTTATCTCTTTTTATATGCCATCAGCTATTCCCTTAATCCAAAGTATTGTTCCGAAAAAACAGCTGATCAATGCGAATGCAACAATTGATATGGTCTATGAACTTGGTGCTATTATAGGTATGGGGTTAAGTGGATTTATACTTGCCTATGCAGGAACAAAAGGAGCCCTTTTGATAGGCGGCATACTCTTTATTATTGCTGGTTTGTTTAACTTTGTCATGAAGGTACCTAAAACGCGAGGATTTGAAAGCAAAAACCAGCAAAACTGGTGGGAAAGTTATATATCGTCACTTCGTTATTTTAAGCAGAATCCGGCTCTTTTTATGCCTTATATGAGCCAGATGATTATTATGGTTCTTTTGATGACTATTCCTGTTATTTTGGTTCCTTATACACAAGAGATTTTGAATGCGGATAGCTGGACTTTTGCAATATTGGAAGCGCTTTATTCAGCGGGCGTATTTACTGGTGCACTTCTTTCTCCATTTTTTTGTAAAGTTTTATCCATAAGGAAAACATTGGCACTTTTATTAGCTGTTATGGCTATTGGCCTCCTCATTCTGTCTGTCAATACACATATTTTCATTGTTTTTCCTGTCTATTTCATGATTGGATTTGGACTTTCGAGTTGGGCTCTTTCAATTTCTTTATCTCAACTCTATTGTAATCCTGAATATCAAGGAAGACTACAGGCAAGTTTTAATGGGATCTCTGGTTTTTTTATTCTTGTGGTCTATCTATTTATGGCAAGTGATAGCAACGGCATCTCATCTCAGTCTGTATATTTTCTTCAAAGTATCATTGCTGCTGCTGGAATGCTCATCGTTCTTTTTTATAAAAATAAAAAACAATGAATTGTATTTGAGAGCTGTAAACACTCTTCATACTACAAACATTTATGATTTCTCATCATCTCATATGTTGCTTTTAAAGTGGAGATAAGCAAATATCAAGGTTAAAGCTTTTAAAGAGTAAAGCATAAATCTGATGTGTGCTATAAAATGCTAGTTATTTTGATGAACCACCAAAAAACATTAACATACTTTTCCGATTAACCTCACACTTGTGAGAGCCAATAACACAGCGCTTTGCAACTTCTAAAAGCCCTTTAGTTTCAAGTTTAAGCAAAGCAATGAGGAGACCTCTCACCCAGCAGGGGGGCATTACTTGTGTTCTTCAAAATCCATATGAATAACTGTGCTAGTCTCATCTTCAGTGGAATGAGAGCTTTTGCGACGGCGCAAGGTTTGTAAAATTTCTTTTTGTAAAGCTGTATCGGTTTCACTTAAACGGTGAATACTCAGTTCCAATTCAAGAGATAAAGCCAAATCCACACACGATTTAAGCTCTTCTCCAATATCAAAACCGCGCTGGTAGTCGTCATAAAGACCAACAAGCGTATCGGATAATTCTTTATCGCATAAAGAGGTCATGCACATTCCTCCACATTGCGGTTTTTCCAAGCGGCTTTGGTATGTTTAGACATCACCTCATTGTTATCATCAAGCATTGCCATGTATATCAACATCCTAGTTTTGTAAATTTTGTGCAAAGCACTAACTTTTAAACCAATGCCTGTCAGAAACTTTATCGTTCTAGGATTTTCAATTTCCCAATGACAAATACGTGCGGCAATGTCTTCATGAGAGAATTTGCAGCATTTAAGATACATTGTCAAACAGCTTTTAATTTGTGTGTAAGAGCGACTGTTTTGACGATAGGTGAAATGTCCCAAGATTTCATCATTGTTAACCAAAGCCAAATTGGTGCCATTGATATCAACAATAAGCGAGCATGGCTTATAAACGTTTAGCCTTTGAATAAGAAATGATGACCTTATTTTTTGTAGAACATCAATTATCTTGCCCATTTTGTGTTGATTTTTAGACATTGATAAACCTTTTATCGTATGTAATATAAAAATGATGAGAAATGCGCTTAATACGCATGTCTTTGCAACGAGATTCAAGCAGCGTTATCGCGCAGTACGGAAGGATGAGAGAAACCGTATTGGGCTGTATTGCTGTTTTGAAAATGCGACCACGACTTTTAGAGTAGTGGTCGAAAAAATTTGTTTGACGAGCAAACCGATAAAATCGGCAACGGCGCGTTCAGCTTTTTCGTTAAGCTGTGTTTAAATGTTTTTGACACGGAGTAACGATCTTTAGGAAGCTTTTGCGCGTTTCGTCAAGGTTATATTCCTGTGGCGGTGCTCGGTAAAATACTATGGCGATCCCATATGTGGGTGATGGTCATAACTTTCGCTCCTGCTTAAACGGATGCTGTAACATCTGCTTTTGGTGGGGTTATAATGTGATAACCGCCCAATATAACGGGCAGTAATGATGGATATAAATCAATATAATTACTTAGTCAATAATTATATTGATTTTGGAGTAATTTTTTGGCACGTCCAGAAGCAAAGCCTAAAACCGAGTTGGCAAAACGTTTTCGTGAAGTGCGCCGCGCTCTTGGTTTTACGGAGCGTAAGCAGTTTGCTGAACATCTTGGTGTAACGGCTGGTTCCATAGGAACCTATGAAAATGGTATAAGTGAACCTACGGCTTCCGCTCTCTCAAAATACCAAGAAATTTGTGGCATTTCATTAGACTGGCTTGTAACTGGCAATGGTGAAATGTTTATGGATATAGCCAAGGCAAAAACGTGTGGTTTTAAACCGCAAGGGATTCCTGCTGGGTTGATGAAAAAGCTCGGGCATTTGGTTTATACGGCTTATCATGACGCACAAAGAGAGCTTCCTCCTGAAGATATAGCGGAATTAGCAGCAGAGCTTTATGGCAAGCTGCAAGAGCTCATTCAAAACATCCACGATATGGAAGAAGTTGAAGCGACCTTTCCGCTTTTAAAATTACATTTAAAACGTCAAATCGAAGCTGAAAAAGCACATCGAGCAACTCCACAAGATACGGACTAAAAGTTCTCTAAAACAAAAATCTTTCTTTTCCACTGAATACGACATCTCATGTTAAACTATACTGATTTTGTATGGGTTTTTAGACATTGATAAACCTTTTGTTTTATGTAATGAAAAAACTATGTCCAAATATTTTTGACACTGGACGACGGTATTTGATATGCTTTCGCAAGTTCCGCCAAGGTTATATTCCTTTGGCGAAGCTTAGAAAAATACTATGGCGATCCCATGTGTGGGTGATGGTCATAACTTTCGCTCCTGCTTAAACGGATGCTGTAACATCTGCTTTTGGTGGGGTTATGTGAGTAATATATGCCCAATATAATGGGCAGTGAAATAGATTTAACTCATTTTATGTGCTTTGTAAATACAAAAAATGGGTCTATGGAGTATTTTTTTGGCACGACCTGACTCAGAACCAAAAACACCATTGGCAAAACGCTTGCGTAAAATAAGAAAAACGCTTGGAAACGAAGAGCGTGGTGTTTTTGCAAAATCTCTTGGTTTGGCAAAAAATACGCTTGCAAATTATGAGCTTGGTTTAAACGAGCCACCCGCATCGATCATAATTGCCTATCATACAACTTATGGCGTAGATTTGCATTGGCTTCTCACTGGTGAAGGTGAAATGTTTACAAACGCGGGAAAGGCAAAAGCGTGTGGTTTTAAACCGCAAGGGATTCCTGCTGGGTTGATGAAAAAGCTCGGGTATTTGGTTTACACGGCTTATCATGATGTGCAAAGAGAACTTCCTCCTGAAGATATAGTGGAATTAGCAGCAGAGCTTTATGGCAAGCTGCAAGAGATTGTTCAAAACATTAACGATATAGAAGAAGTTGAAGCAACCTTTTCGCTTTTAAAATTACATTTAAAACGTCAAATCGAAGCTGAAAAAGCACATCGAGTAACTCCAAAAGATACGGACTAAAAGTTCTCTAAAATAAAAATCTTTTTTGTTTTTTTATCGTAAAAATTCATTTAAAAACAACGCGTTATCATACCTTTTTATTGAATTCTTTCTTTTTCATTGAGTACGACATTTCATATTAAGCTGTATTGATTTTTAGCATTGTTATAAATCAAAAATAAAAAGCACCGCGCATAAAGGTAAAGAAGAACAAAAGAAAGTTTAGAAAACTTCCATATTTTTCATGAAGCCTATGGAATAAAAAAACAAAGCTTTATTCTAGAAAAATGCTTAATTTTATGAAGAAATATTTTTTTAAAGATTCATATCGTATTTTATAGCAGATGATCTCAGTGTAAAGAGTGAGGTTATCATGATGATTAAGTTCTATTACATGATGCTATAGGTCTAAAAAATCATAATTTTCCGCTTATAAGAACAGTTTTTGTAAAAAACCTCTCTTTGTGTTTATTGAGAAGTGTTTTTGCATATCAATGAAAAATTATTTTTTATACTCTTGCCATTCTGCTTATGCGCTTTATCTGAAAGAGATAATTGCTCTTTAAAAAGCTATTTTTATTATGAGCTAAGTCGCGATATTTTTGAATGGAGATTATGTAATATTCTCAAAAGTTGTATTTTTCTTTATTTTTTAGTTTGAATCCCTCTAGCTAAAAGGGTTGGGGACTTTTCTAGATTCAATGTCTTTTCAGAGATTTTAGAGTGATGCCGTAATGAATGTCGGCATCTAAGGGGGAGGGGTCTGTCTTTATTTGTTTGTTTTTTTGTGCGCGAACAGGGTTTTGCCATGAGGGTTTTTGCGCGCTGTAATGATATTGTGCTCTGTTGGAGGAGGTTTTATGAAAAAGTTATATTCAAAATCAAGTTTGGTTAGAACGGTTACATTGGGAGCCGCAGTGGCCACACTCTTGTCAAGTGTTTCTCCCGTTGTTTCACCTGTTTTTGCGGCGAATCTTTCGATAACGGGAGAGTTAAATAGAAGCACAAATGGTACCAATGTATTGTATCCATGGGGTAGTCATGGCAGTATTGTTTTTGCGGGTGATGATAATTACTGTGGTGTAGATAATGTTGTTGGTCGTGGGGGCAAACAACAGCAGGGCATACCAGATAATGTGCGAATATCTGCAGAAACCCAATATAACAGATTTATCAATAATCAAGAATTTAATAATGGTACTCACCCTTATGGCACGACCACTGAGCAAGAGTTTTGGGGTGCTGATGGTTTTACAGGTCCGCCTGCTACTCCGACTACTGGTAGCGGCTATATGGGTGCAGCTTCTACTGGTGGTTTCTCTGGTGCTCAGCCTGAGGCTTATGGTATTTATTCTTTTGCAACCGGTTGCGGATCTGCTGCAACAGGTAATTATTCAACAGTATTTGGTGCAGGTGCAACAGCAAAGGCTGGAGGAGCGCAAGCTTTTGGTGTTTCTGCACTTGCAAGTGGAAGAGCAAGTGTTGCTATAGGTGTTGATTCAGAGGCATCAGGGCTCTCTACGGTTGCGATTGGTGGACTTGCGACTGCATTAGGTAAAAATAGCGTTGCTATGGGGACAAGGGCAAGGGCAGAAAAGAATTATGCGATTGCCATAGGCTCAGAGGCTGAAGCTCAAGCTTCAGGTTCTATTGCAATAGGGAGTAGACTCTCTGATAGAACTGAGGCTGCTAATCCTGAAAGAAGAGTAATAGCGAAGGCTGAAAATGCGATTGCTATAGGTACGCACACATATGCTGAAACGGAAGATTCTGTTGCTATTGGTGCAAATGCACAGGTAACTGTTTATGATGGTGTTGCTATAGGTGGAGGCTCTCTCTCTGATAGAGCAAAGGGTGTTTTTGGTTATGATCCTTTCTTGAATGGTCCATCGACAGACGATAGGATAGCATGGAAAAGCACCACAGGAGCTTTTAGCGTCGGTGAAGTTGGTGGCAGGGGTAATGGTACACTAACACGACAAATTACAGGGGTCGCTGCTGGAAGTGAAGATACTGATGCGGTAAACGTAGCACAATTGAGAGCTATGAGAGAAGTTATAGCAGGAGGAGGGGGCTGGAAAATTTCTGCTAACGATAAAGATGCTACAGATGTAAATTCAGGCAATATCGTGGATTTTTCAGTAAAAAATAGTGCAGTAGGACCAGATAATTTAACGATTGCAAAAAACACTGAAGCGAATAAGCATAAAATTGAGTTTACTTTGAACGATCATCTTAAGTTGATGCAAGTCACTACCGGTCAAAGTTCTATGAGTGATGATGGTTTTTTTGTGAATGGCGGTGAAAACAGTTCACGTATGACTGTTGATGGCTTTTATGTTAATGATGGAAAAGGCCCAAGTATGTCTGTGGATGGTATTGATGCTGGCTATACAAACGTTAGAAATCTGTTAGATGCGACTGAAGATAGTGAGGCAGTGAATTTTGGGCAGTTGAAAGAATATGTAAAAAATAACGGGGGCGGCTGGAAGCTTGCTGTTGAAAAGAACCAGGCTTTAGATATTAATCCAGGAAACACAGTTCATTTTTTTGCTGTTGAGGCTGAAGATACTGGTCACAAAAATATAAAAATTGCAAATAAAAATGGGAAAAACGTCTCTTTTGATTTAGCTGATGATATTAATGTAATGACTGTCAAAACAGGAGAAAGCATTATGGATGCCTTGGGCTTTCGGTTTGAAGGTGGTGATGGGCCGAGTGTAACTGTTAATGGCATTCATGCTGGTGATAAAACGATTAAAGGAGTAGCGGCAGGGAAAGAAGATACCGATGCTGTAAATTATAAGCAGTTGAAAGATTTTACAGCAGGGATGGAAACGGGCTGGAAGCTTTCTGTTGATGGTAACAATGCTACAGACGTTAAAGCTGGGAGTACAGTAGATCTTGTTGCGGGTGCGAGTGGGGATGGAAGCAAAAATATTAAAATTGCAAAAGACAATAATAAAGTTACATTTGCTTTGAATGATACTCTTAAGCTCACAAGTGTTACGACAGGCAATAGTGTTATGAATAGCGACGGCTTTAAGTTTATTGATGGTAATGGACCTGAAATAACTTTAGATGGTATTAAAGCTGGTAATAAAAAGATTACAGAAGTAGCAGATGGAACTGATAATACCGATGCAGTAAATTATAAACAGCTGAAAGATGTAAGACAACTTGCAGAAAATGGCTGGAAGCTTTCTGTTGATGGTGAAAACGCTACAGACGTTCAAGCTGGAAGTACAGTAGATCTTGTTGCGGGTGCGAGTGGGGATGGAAGCAAAAATATTAAAATTGCAAAAGACAATAATAAAGTTACATTTGCTTTGAATGATACTCTTAAATTGACGAGTGTTGCTACAGGCAACAGCATCATGAATAGTGATGGTTTTTCATTTATTGATGGTAATGGGCCTAAAATAAGTATAAGTGGTATCAATGCTGGCGATAA
This sequence comes from Bartonella taylorii, assembly GCF_023920105.1. Taxonomy (NCBI): domain Bacteria; kingdom Pseudomonadati; phylum Pseudomonadota; class Alphaproteobacteria; order Hyphomicrobiales; family Bartonellaceae; genus Bartonella; species Bartonella taylorii. Next base: position 1,543,668 of record NZ_CP083693.1, on the reverse strand, counting down.
AAAAATTACAAAAGTGGCAAGCGGAACGGATGACACTGATGCAGTGAATTATAAACAGTTGAGAGACTTTACAGCAGGGATGGAAACGGGCTGGAAGCTTTCTGTCAACGGTGAAAATCCTACCGATGTTAAGGCTGGTAGTACAGTAGATCTTATTGCCGTTAAACACCAAGAGGATGGTGAACTCACAAATATTAAGATTGTAAAAGATGAAAACAATAAGGTAAAGTTTGATTTAGAGGAACATATTAAAGTTGGTAGCATATCAGTAGGGGATCAAACTAGTTTAACGGCTAATGGCTTGGTAATTAAAAATGGTGGTCCGAGAATAACATTTGGCGGGATTCATGCGGCTGATAAAACAATTACAGGAGTGGCTGATGGTGTTTTAGAGAAGGATGCAGTTAATCTTTCACAGTTGCATAAAATAAAAGATGAGATAGAAGACAATAGTCTTGTTAAATGGGACGAAGAACAGAAACTTATCACTATTGGTGCTCAAAAAGGTGGTACGAAAATTGATATCACAGGTACTGGGGGAGAGCGGACCATTGCGGGTGTAAAAAATGGAACGATTTCAGCAGTTTCAAAAGAAGCAATAAATGGTAGCCAGATTAATAAGATATCTGGAGATATTGCAAATTACTTTGGTGGTGGTGCAGCATTTCAGGATGGTATTTTTGTAGGACCAAGATATAATTTATCTATAGTTTCTGCAGATGGTGAGGTAGTGCAGAAGGTGTTTCCTGATGTTGGTTCAGCATTGACAGGACTTGATGCGAATGTCAAAAATGTGAATAGTCGTTTGACACATGTCACCAATGAATTTAATCAGAAATTTGATGATTTCTCTAAAGACGCCTTGCTTTGGAGCGAAGGAGAGCAAGCATTTGTTGCACTGCATGGACCAAATGGAGAAAAAACAGAAAGTAAGATTACTTACCTTTTGGATGGTGATATTTCTGAAGATTCAACAGATGCAATAAATGGTTCCCAACTTTATAATATGGGCGATAAGATTGCGAATTATTTTGGTGGTGGTGCCAATGTGCTTAACGGTAAAGCGCCAACTTATATAATTCAGGGCAATAGACATAATGATGTTGGTTCTGCTTTTGAGGATGTTAATACTTCTATCACGGATATCTACAGTCAGATTAATAATGTTACAGAAAACAGTCTTGTGAAGCAGGACGGAAATGATGGTATTATCACGATCGGTAAGGCAACAGGTGGTACTAAAATCAGCATTGCAAATAAAGATAATCAAGAAAGAACTCTTTCTGGTGTGAAGGATGGAATGATCTCTCAAACATCAACGGAAGCAGTAAATGGTTCACAGCTCTTTAAAACGAATAAAAAGGTCGAGACCGTTTATGATAATCTATTAGAAGTTGCTGAAAATACATCGAAATATTTTGGTGGCAATACAGATGTACTTGAAGGTATAGAACCAACTTTCCTTATTCAGGGGGAAACATATCATAATGTTACAGAGGCGTTTGCTGGTGTGAATGTTTCTATCCATAATATTGATAATAAAATTTCTGATTTGGAAAAAAATAACCTTGTACAACAAGAGGGAGGAGCTTCAGGTGTTATCACTATTGGTGCAAAAACAGCTGGAACTAAAATCAGTGTTGCAAGCATTGGCGGTTTGGGACGCACTATTTCTGGTGTAAAAGCAGCAGAAAATGGTGATGAAGCTGTTAACAAAGACCAACTTGATAAAAGCATAGAGAAGATTTCTAATGATATTGAGATAGCAAGTGCTGCTGCGGTTCTCTATGATAAAGATGCAAATGGTGGCATTAATTATAACAGTGTGACTTTGGGTGGTCAGGAAAATGCTGGACCAGTTGCTCTTTTGAATGTAAAAAATGGCAGAATTGCTGAAGAATCTTATGATGCGATCAATGGTAGCCAAATTAATGAAATATCAGGAGATATTGCAAATTACTTCGGTGGTGGAGCCTCATTTGAGAATGGTGCTTTTGTAGGACCAAAATATAGCTTATCTACTATTGTTGAAAATGGCCAAGTAGCAAAAACTAACTATTATAATGTTGGTGATGCTTTGACAGGGCTTGATGCGAATGTCAAAAGTGTGAATAATCGTCTAACAAATGTATCCAATGAGTTTAATCAGAAGATTGAAGGTATCTCTAAAGATGCTCTGTTGTGGGATGATGAAGAACAGGCATTTGTTGCACTTCACGAAAAAGATGGAGAAAAGACAAAAAGCAAACTTACATTCCTTATGAATGGTGAAATTCATGAAGAATCAACAGACGCTATCAATGGTAGCCAGCTTTATTTCATGAGCAATCAACTTGCTGCTTATTTTGGTGGTGGTGCTAAATATGAGAATGGCAAATGGACAGCACCTAATTTTGTGATTTCTCAAGTCAATGCGGATGGCAAAATTGTTGAGAATAAGTATAATAATGTCGCTGATGCTTTTGGTGGTATTAATAACGGGATGTCAAATATTAATAACCGTATTGATGATGTCATCAACAAGGTCGATTCAGATGCTTTAAAGTGGAATAAGGATAAAGGAGCCTATGATGCTAGTCATGGTGGTCAACCAAGTAAGATTATCAATGTAGCAGATGGTAGAATTGCAGAAGATTCAAAAGATGCAGTCAATGGTGGACAGCTTTGGAAGACCAACGAACGTATCACGGGCGTTGAGAAAGATATTAAACATATCGAAAACAGAGTTGACAATATCTCAGCTACGGTTACCAATATTGGTGAGACAGTTCACAATATTGATATAAAAGTTGATAAAATTGATAATAAAGTTAACGATCTTGTTGATGGGGTTGTTCTCTATGACAGAGATGCAAACGGCAAAAAAGTCAATAAAGTCACTTTAGTAGGTGGTAACGAAAGTGAACCTGTTACGATTGATAATGTAGCTGATGGTAAAATTGGAACAGGCTCAAAAGAAGCTGTAAATGGTGGTCAACTCCATGATTATACTCAAGAACAGATGAAAATTGTTCTCGATGAATCGAAGCACTACACAGATCAACGGATAAATAATATCAGGATTGATGCTATTGATGATGCTGTTGAACGTGCTAACAACTACACCAATATGAAGTTTGAGGCTTTAAATTACAGCATAGAAAATGTGCGGAAAGAAGCAAAACAAGCAGCGGCTATTGGTTTAGCGGTGTCTAACTTACGCTACAATGATACACCTGGAAAGCTAAGCGTTGCATTTGGTAGCGGCTTATGGCGCGGACAATCTGCATTTGCTTTAGGTGCTGGTTATTCTTCTGAGGATGGAAAAATCCGCTCCAACCTCTCTGCAACGAGTTCTGGTGGTCATTGGGGTGTAGGTCTTGGGCTTAATTTAACACTGAACTGATAGCAAAAAGCTTTTCTTAAATATGCTCCTTGCCCCTGCTTCATTAAAGCAGGGGCATTTTAGCAAAAAGCTTTCATAAATCCTCTAACGAAATGAAAAAAACTATCTACGAAAAATAAACTGATGCCTAAACGGATGATCAATAGACACAAAAATGACACCTCTTTCAAAGAGATCAAAGCTAAAAACGACACACAGCCTTTGATAGAAAAATGAAATCAATTCTAATATTAAGTATTTTTTTACCTTCCTTAAATTAACTTTCACAAACCGGATTCTAACTTCTCTTCAGAAACGCGGTGCAATCACAGCTTATATCTTATTTTTTTATGTTCTAAAAACACGGGTACACAAAGGAAATAGGAAAGCTTTACAAGGCGAGAAGATGTCTTTTTTGCGTTTCTAATATGTTATTTATTGAGGGGGAATTATGAAAAAATTATATACTACACGGGTGATGCCTGATCTGAGTTTTTCTCGTTCACATCGTCGATCATCGTTGTTTAAAGTAGCTTCGTTGGGAACTGCGGTGGCCTTGTTTTTATCGAATGCTACTCCTGTTTTTTCTGCAAATCCCGATTTAACAAAAGCATCTTTTGAAAATGTGAAGAATGCTGCCGTGGTTTATCCGCAAAGCATTATCTCTGCGTATGATTACTATGATGATGATAAGGAAAATTATTTAACAGCATTGAATGTGGCAATGGTGCCAAAAGTTGACGCTTCTGATGATTATGCAAATTTTTTAATCAAAATCCTTTCTGGTATAAGTAATGATGATCCTATTGTGAATGTTTTGAGGGTAGATGGAAAAAACTCATTGGAAAGAACATTAGATGCAGGCAGGCAATATAAAAAATCGCTCATCAGTGCATAAAATGGCGAGAATACAGTGATTATTGATGCATTGAATCTTTCGCGCAATGACTCTATGGCTAGACCGCAGCGCGGTACCGGACTGCAACGTGACGGCATAGAGGGTACTAATGTTATATCTGGTAATGATATAACAAAGCCTGTAAAACTTCATGCAAGGAGTGATATTGTTGCTATTGGTGCCAAGATAACAGTAAACGCTCCAGATTCGGTTGCTGTAGGTCATTTGGCGTACGCTGTAGGTAAAAAAAGTATCGCAATAGGTGGTGAAGGTAGATACAGTGATAACCCGATTCCCCTGAGGGGCGTACAATAGCGACGGGCGAAGAATCAATTGCTATTGGACATCGTGCTAAGGCGGACGGTGAGGAATCTATAGCTTTTGGTGCTTGTGGGAGCGAGTCTGTGGCTGATGTTGTTTGCTGGCGCTATCAGTTATGATCCTTACACTAAAGGACCTTCACAGTCTGACAACTTTGCATGGAAAAGTACGCAAGGTGCAGTGAGTGTTTGTGATATTGGTTCAGAAAAAACGCGCCAGATTGTAAGAGTGGCAGCTGGTAGTGGCAACACTGATGCAGTGAATTTTGTGCAGCTACAAGAAATAAAAATCAAATAGCAGGAACTTGTCTTGTTAAGCAAGATGGTGGAGAAGCAGGTCGTATCACTATTGGTAAAGAAACAGGTGGTACTAAAATCAATGTTGCGAACAAATTGGGTGAAGACCGGACTATTTTGGGTGTGAAGGCAGCTGTTGCGAAGAATGAAGCTGTTAGCAAAGCTCAGTTTGATAAAAGGATAGAGAAGATTTCTAATGATATTAATCACCTAAATCTGTCTGTGGTTCTCTACGATAAAGATTCAAATAGTGTGACTTTTGGTGGTGATAAGACTACGGCACCAGGTGCTCTCCATAATGTACAAGCTAGTACAATTGCAGAAGGGTCGCATGATGCAATCGATGGTAGCCAGATTGAAAAAATATCCCAAGATGTAGCAAATATTTTTGGTGGTAATGCAGAATTTAGCGAAGGTATTTTGTTCGGTCCGCTTTATCATTTATCGCACATTTCTGAGGATGGAACATCGAAAGATCGTCCCTTTTATGACGTTGGTTCTGCTTTGACAGGACTTGATGAGAATATCAACAATGTGAATAGCCGCTTAACACATGTAACCAATGAGTTTACTCAGAAAATTGATGGTGTCTCTAAAGATTCTCTGTTGTGGAGTAATGATGAGCAGGCATTTATAGTACAGCATGGAGAGGGAAAAACCAATAGCAAAATTAAGTCCTTGCCAATGGAGACATTTCTGCTAACTCAATGGATGCAGTGAATGGTTCGCAGCTTTATTTGATGAGTAATCAGCTTGCGGAGTATTTTGGTGGTGGTGCTGGTTATACGTCTGAAAATGGAAAAATCCGCTCTAATCTATCGGCAACGAGTGCTGGGGCGCATTGGGGAGTAGATGGCGCAATAACTCTGAAAATAAAATAATACAAAAACTAATATTTAACAAAGCTTTCGCCCTGTCAACAAGACAAGGGTGAAAGCTTTTCAGATGCAAAACTTGAAATAACTTCTTTAAAATGGAATAAGGATAAAGGAGTGTATGATGCTAGCAATGGTCAACAAAGTAAGATTATTAATGTTGCTGATGGTAAAGCTAATAATAGCTATTTTAGTTTTGCTTTAGTTAGGTAAGCGCAAACTCTTTTTAACTAAAAAACGACTCTATAGAGCTTAGCAAAGTATTTAGCAAAGCATAAAGTTAAAATTCCATAGAATTATACTTGTTGAAAAAATAGCGCACTAGAACCCATAGTGATATCTTACTATGGGGAAGTTCATTTTATTCCAAAGCAACTCTCTTTTTTTGAAGCGATGTACCTCAAAGGGGGAGTAAAGAAATACATTTTTAAGAAACTAAATATTCTTCAAGAGAAATGCTTACGATATTTAAAGTACGTAAGAATACTCTCTTTTCTAATAAGTATAAAACTGCAAATAGCGAATTTACATTTATAGATTATAAATGTATTCTACATGTTTATTTGATTTGTTTAGTGATTTTTACATTTAGTTCTGACGACAAAAAGCACACAAACCCCAAAGGTAAAATACTAGAAATGTCATCAATTTCACAACTGGCGAGCGTAGATTTTAAATTTACAGAAATCTGAATTTATTCCGTGCTTTGGTTGGAAAGAACATTTTGTGGAATACTTCGCATCAAAATATGGCTTTTTTATGTTTTTATTACAGGGGATAATTATGAAAAAAGTATATGCCAAATTAGCGGGGAGAAAATTGAATTTTTTTAGTCCTGTTTACAAGGCGTCTTTTGTAAAGATGCTTTCCTTGTCCTCAATAGTTGCACTTTTGTCGAGTGCTTCTCCAGTGTATTCAAAAACAGTTTCTCCAAAAGAAGCATTTCTCATAAGTGCGAAAAGTTCTTCTATAGTTTTTCCGCAAAGTGTTATCTCTGTCTATGATGACTATAATGTTGATGCGAGCGATCAGGAAAACTACGTAACAGCCCTACAAGGGGGGAGCACACTGGTAGAGAGCGCTGTGAGTGACTATGTCAATTTTCTCATCAATACTCTTTCTAAGAACAGTAATGATAATGTTATCGTGAATATTTTGGCAGCATACAGCAATAGCCTACCAAAAAGTAAGTTCAGTGCAGAGGAGCAATATCAAAAATTTATCACCAGTCCGCAGTTGTCTAATTTTTCTAGCTCTATACCTCAACAGCTTGCTCAAGATGGTGGTGATGTAGGGATTATTAATAGATTTGTTAGATCACGGGATGATGTGGCTACACGAGACAGCAGTGATGGCAATATTAGACTGGGTAATCCTGGTAAAATATATAGCATCAAACATAGTATTATGATCGGTAATAATATTGATTATTATTACAACAATAATGTAAATGGGTTCCGTATAAATTCTGTTATTATTGGTAATAACGCAGGAGGAGGAGGAACATTGTATTCCAACAATAGGTTAGTTGCAATAGGTTATAAAGCATATGCCTATAGGGATGACAATGTTGCACTAGGTGCTCATTCTCACATGGGTATGGAAAAGGATATTGCTGGTTATGATCCTCTAACAAATGCTTCTTCAAAGCAGCAAGATGATATATGGCGAAATACGCTAGGCGGCGTTGGTATTGGTAGCTCTGATAATAAAACACGGCGGATTACAGGAGTAGCGGCTGGTGATAAAGATACTGATGCTGTGAATGTTGCGCAATTGAAAGCAGTAAGAGAAATTGCAAAAACAGGTTGGAAGCTATCTGTTGGAGAAAAGACTACAAATGTTGATGCGGATAACAGCCTCAGTTTTTCCTCTGGAAGTGACAACTTTAAGATAGTCAGCGATAAGAATAAGATCACATTTGATCTAGCACGGGCTATCACAGCTGATAGCATAAAGGTAGGCGAAAATACCTTAGATGCGACAGGCTTAGTGATTAAAAGTGGTCCGAAAATGACGACTGCAGGTATAGGTGCCGGCAATCAAAAGATTACAGGAGTGGCAAAGGGCACTGAAGGTACTGATGCAGTTAATTTTGCACAGCTGAAGGAGATCAAAGAACAGGTAGCATCCAGTGGCTTAGTCGCGCAAGATACGCAGACGAAAGACATCACTATTGGTAAGGGAACAGATGGTAATAAAATCAGTATTGCCAATAAGGATGGCAAGGGTCGAGTTATTTCTGGCATAGCGAATGGAGCCATTTCTGATGCTTCAACTGAAGCAATAACAGGGCATCAATTGCATCAGTTTGGCACCAGTATAGCTGGCTATTTTGGCGGTGGTGCCAAATATGAGAATGGCCAATGGAGCACTCCAAAATTTAAGGTTAAAACTGTTAAAGATGATGGCACAGAAAGTGAACAAAGCTACGAAAATGTAGCATCTGCTTTTGAAGGTGTTAGTAATTCTATCACGAAGATTCAGAATAACATCACCAAAGAGATTAATAATGTAGTCACCAAAGTAGAAGGTGATTCTTTGTCGTGGAGTAAGGAAGATGGTGCGTTTGTAGCCAAGCACGGGGCGGAAGATGCAAAGACAAATAGTAAGATCAGGTTTCTTGCGAATGGTGATGTTTCTAAGGGTTCAACGGATGCTATAAATGGTTCCCAGCTTTATTCACTAGGTGATACATTTGCTACCTATTTAGGCGGTGGCGCTAAATATGAGAATGGGGAATGGACTGCTCCAAAATTCAAGGTTAAAACTGTTAAGGATGATGGAAGTGATGTTGAAGATAAGGAATACAAAACTGTAGCGGAAGCTTTGGCTGGAGTTGGCACTTCTATCACAAATGTAAAAAAAGAGATTAACAATGAAATTACCAATGTAAAGGGTGATAGCCTTGTTAAGTGGGATGAAGCGACAAAGTTAATCAAGATAGGCGAAGAAAAAGAAGGTAGTAAAATCAATATTAAAAATAAGGATGGTGGTGCTCGGACCATTTCTGGTGTAGCGGCTGGGAGTGCTGAGACTGACGCTGTAAATTTTTCACAACTGCAGAAAGTTGAAAAAGACGTCAAGGAACAAGTAGCAGCTAGTAGCTTCGTGAAACAGGATCTTGAAACCAAACACCTTACTATTGGTAAAGAAACAGATGGTGACAAAATTGATATTGCTAACAACAAAAATGAAAAGCGTACTCTTACTGGTATAAAGGGTGGAGCGCTCTCGGCAGATTCAAATGAAGCAATCACGGGTAGTCAGATTAATAAAATCGGTGAAGATGTTGCAGGTTTCTTTGGTGGTGGAGCAGCCTTTAGTGGTGGTGCTTTCACCAAACCATCTTATGAGATACATAGCATTAGAACAAATGGTGAAGTAGGCGAACCAGGAACTATTCACCATGATGTTGGTTCAGCTCTTTCGGCGCTTGATCATAGTCTTGGGAATGTGAATACTCGTATAACGAATACGATCAATGATTTTAATCAAAAAATAACGGATAGTTCTCAACATATTGAGAAAGACGCCTTGTTATGGAACGAAGGAGCTCATGCCTTTGTCGCGCGTCATGAAAAGAGTACAGAAGAAAAGGGCAGGGCCGTAAGAACACAAGAAAATAGCAAAATTACCTTTCTTTTAGATGGTAATGTTTCTGAGGGTTCAACGGATGCTGTTACAGGTAATCAGCTCTACTCTATGGGGCATGCGCTTTCTACGTATTTAGGCGGTGATGCTAAATATGAAAATGGAAAATGGAGTGCGCCAAGTTTCAAGGTTAAAGCCTTCAATACGGATGGCACTCCCGTTGAAACAAGCTATAATAATGTAGCGGATGCTTTTGCTGGTGTTGGTAATTCTTTCACGAATATTCATAAAGAGCTTACAAATGTAGTTAGCAAAGTAGAAGGCGATTCTTTATCGTGGAGCAAGGAAGCCAATGCGTTTGTAGCTCGCCATGAACAGAGCACAGAAGAAACAGGCAAAGCCGTAAGGGCACAAGAGAACAGTAAGATTACGTTTCTTGCGAAAGGTGATGTTTCATCAACCTCAACGGATGCAGTAAATGGTACCCAGCTTTTTGAAACGAATAATAAGGTTGCTACCTATTTAGGTGGTGGTGCGTCATTTAATGAGGGTTCCTTCACGCAGCCAACTTATAAATTATCGAGTGTTTCTAATGACGGGACAGTAACAGAGAATTCCTTTAACGATGTTGGAGCAGCCTTTACTGGACTTGATGCAAATATCAAGAATGTTAATGCACGGATTAAAGAAGTATCTCAGGGTGTTGCGCAAGATTCGTTATCATGGAGCAAGGAAGATGATGCCTTTATAGCCAAGCATGGAGCAGAAAAAACAGCGAGCAAAATTAAATTTGTTGCAGGGGGAGATTTATCTAAAAACTCAACGGATGCAGTAAATGGTACCCAGCTTTTTGAGACGAATGATAAGGTTGCTACGTATTTAGGCGGTGATGCTAAGTATGAGGAAGGTAAATGGAAAGCTCCTACTTTCAAGATTAAAACAGTTAAGGATGATGGTAGTGCAGTTGAAGATAAGGAATATAAAACTGTAGCCGAGGCTTTGGCTGGAGTTGGTACTTCTATCACGAATGTTAAAAATGAGCTTACCAAGCAGATTAATAATGAAATTACCAATGTAGTGAGTGATAGCCTTGTTAAACGAGATGAAACAACGAATCTTATTACTATTGGTAAAGAAGTAGAAGGCAGTGAAATTAATATCGTTAACAAAGATGGAGCGGATCGTACGCTTTCTGGTATTAAAGCAGCAACAAAGGATAATGAAGCGGTTAATAAGAAACAACTTGAAGAACATTTGAAGGATCTTTCCACCAGTCTTCAGTCTGATGAATCAGCTGTTGTGCATTACGATAAGAAGGAAGGGGATGAAACTGATTATACGAATGTCACTTTTGGCAAAGGTAAAGCTTCTACATCTGTAGGCTTGCATAATGTTGCTGATGGTAAGATTGCTAAGGATTCACGTGATGTAGTTACGGGTGGTCAGATTAATACGATCTCTCAGGAAGTTGCAAAATATTTAGGTGGAGGAACAGCATTTATCGACGGTGCTTTTACAGGACCCGCTTATAACTTGTCGAAGATTGAGAAAAATGGTTTGGTAACAGATACTACTTTTCAAGATGTTGGCAAAGCGTTTGAAGGTCTTGATACCAATATCCAGAATGTTAATCAGCGTATTAAGGAAGTATCAGAAGGTGTTGCACAGGATTCCTTGTTATGGAGTGATGAAGCCCATGCCTTTGTCGCGCGTCATGAAAAGAAGCAAGAAGAACAAGGCAGAGCCGTAAGAACACAAGAAAACAGCAAAATTACATTTCTTTTAGATGGTAATGTTTCTGAGGGTTCAACGGATGCTGTTACAGGTAATCAGCTCTACTCTATGGGGCATGCGCTTTCTATGTATTTAGGCGGTGATGCTAAATATGAAAAGGGAAAATGGAGTGCGCCAAGTTTCAAGGTTAAAACAGTCAAGGAAGATGGCAGTGGTGTTGAAGAGAAGAGCTATGAGAGTGTTGCCTCTGCTTTTGAAGGTGTAGGAAGTTCTTTTACGAATATTAAAAATGAGCTTAAGAATGAGATTACCAATGTAGTGAGTGATAGTCTTGTTAAACAAGATGCTGAGACAAAGGTTATCAATATTGGTAAAGAAGTAGAAGGCAGTGAAATTAATATCGCCAACAAAGATAAAGAGGATCGGACGCTTTCTGGTGTAAAGGAGGCGACCAAAAATAATGAAGCTGTTAACAAGGGGCAGCTTGATAAAAGATTAGAAGAACTTTCTAAAAATATTCAGTCTGAGGATTCAGCTGTTGTTCTTTACGATAAAGGTGAAAATGGTACCACTAATTACAAGAGTGTGACGTTAGGCAAAGGTGAAAACCGCGAACCAGTTGCACTTCATAATGTTGCGGATGGTAAAATTGCTGAAAATTCACATGATGCAATTAATGGCAGTCAGATTAATAAAATTTCTCAGGATCTTGGGAAGTTCTTGGGTGGTAATGCAGTCTTTAACAATGGCGCTTTTACAGGACCAACATATAAATTATCTAAAGTCGATACAGAAGGTAAGGTAGAGCAAACTGACTTTAATGATGTAGGTAGTGCGTTTACGGGTCTTAATGATAACATCAAGAATGTGAATCAGCGTATTAAAGAAGTTTCTGAGGGTGTTGCGCAAGATTCGTTGTCTTGGAGCAAAGATGATCATGCATTTGTAGCCAAGCATGGAGCAGAAAAAACAGCCAGCAAAATTAAATTTGTTGCAGGGGGAGATTTATCTGAAAACTCAACCGACGCAGTAAATGGTACCCAGCTTTTTGAGACGAATGACAAGGTTGCTACCTATTTAGGTGGTGGCGCTAAGTATGATGGAGGTAAATGGAAAGCTCCTACTTTCATGGTTAAGTCCCTCAAGGAAGATGGCACAGAAGTTGAGTCGAGTTATAATGATGTAGCTTCTGCATTTGCAGGTGTTGGTAACTCTATCACCAAAATACATAAAGAAGTTAAGAATGAAATTAATCAGGTTGTAGCTGATAGCCTTGTTAAGCAAGAAGACAAAACAAATCGTATCACCATTGGTAAAGAAGTAGAAGGCAGTGAAATTGATATCGCCAACAAAACTGGTGCGGATCGTACGCTTTCCGGTGTAAAGGCAGCGACCCAAAATAATGAAGCGGTTAATAAAGGTCAGCTTGATGCAAGCTTGAAAGATCTTTCCAACAGTCTTCAGTCTGAGGATTCAGCTGTTGTTCTTTATGATAAAACAGGGGGTGAAAATAGCACTACGAATTATGAAAGTATAACTTTTGGCAAAGGTAAAGATCGTGCCCCTGTTGGATTGCATAATGTTGCTGATGGTACCATTGATGAGAAGTCACGTGATGTGGTTACGGGTGGTCAGATTCATACAATCTCTCAGGAAATTGCAAAATATTTAGGTGGTGGTACAGTATTTAATAACGGTACTTTCACAGGACCGACTTATAAATTGTCCAGTGTTAATGCAACAGGTGAGGTAGAAGAAAAATCGTATAACGATGTTGGATCTGCTTTTGGAGGGCTTGATACGAATGTCAAGAATGTGAATAATAATCTAACGAATAAGTTTAACGAACTTACTCAAAACATCACGAATATTACTCAAGAAGTTCAAGGAGATGCCTTGTTGTGGAACAAGGATGAAGAGGCATTTGTAGCACAGCATGGAGAGAAAAAAGGCAATAGTAAGATTACATCTCTTGCAAATGGTAACGTTGCAGAAGGTTCAACGGATGCTGTTACGGGTGGTCAGCTTTACTCGTTGAATAATACAGTTGCGACGTATTTTGGTGGCGGTGCTAAGTATGAGGAAGGCAAATGGACAGCTCCTACCTTTACAGTAAAGACGTTTGATGCAAATGGTAAGGAAGGTGAGGAGAGTTATACGAGTGTTGCGGAAGCCTTTACAGGTGTTAATAATGCTTTCATAAGTTTTGGTAACAAAGTTACCAATGAGATTACCAATCAAGTAAATAATGCGATTACTAAAGTTGAAGGTGAAAGCCTAGTTAAGAAAGACAAGAAGACAAAAGTTATCGCAATTGGTGGCGAGACAGACGGTACAAGCATCAGTCTTGCAAATATTGATGGTACTGCACGGACGCTTTCAGGCGTAAAAGATGGAGCGCTTTCAGCAGTGTCGACAGAAGCAGTTAATGGATCTCAGCTTTATTCATTGGGTGACAAGGTTGCTACATATTTAGGTGGTGGTGCTAAGTATGAAAATGGAGAATTGGTATCTCCAGGTTTCAAGGTTGTGACATTTAATGATGATGGTAGTTCTGAAGAGCAAAACTACACAGATGTTGCGGCTGCGTTTGCTGGTGTGAGTAATTCTTTCACGAAGCTTCATCATGAGATTTCAGATAATATTGAGCAGAACGCGTTGTTGTGGAGTGAAGCTGATAAAGCGTTTGTAGCGCTTCATGGAACAGGAGAAACAAAGCAAAACAGCAAGCTTATTCACCTTGTTGATGGAGACATATCCGCGGGTTCTAGCGAAGCGATAACCGGCAACCAGCTCTATCAGCTCAATCAGACACTAGCACTGTATTTTGGAGGTGATGCTGGGTATAAAGATGGAGTATGGACAGCCCCAAAATTCCAAGTTTCGCAATTTAATTTGGATGGTAGTGCGGGTAACAAGGAAGTCTATGATAATGTGGCGTCTGCTTTTGAAGGTGTTAATGGCAGTATGTCGAGTATCAACGATCGTATTAACACAGTAGAGCAGAATGTCTCGTCGAACAGTTTAAATTGGGATGAGAAAGAAGGAGCTTATAATGCAGGTCATTCAGGTCAAGACAGCAAGATTACGCATGTAGCGGATGGTAAGGTTGCATCAGGCTCGAAGGATGCAGTGAATGGCGGTCAGCTTTTTGAGACGAATGAGAGGGTTAGCGCAGTTGAAAGCCAAGTAAGTAGTATTGATAAGCAAGTAAAAGATATTGAAAGTACAGTTACGAACGGTGTTGTTAAGTATGATCAAGATGGTGAAGGTCATAAGGTTAATAAAGTCACGTTAGTAGGTGTTAATGAAAGTGATCCTGTGTTGATAGATAATGTAGGGGATGGCAAGATTGAGAGTGGTTCAAAAGAAGCTGTCAATGGAGGCCAATTGCATGATTATACCGAACAGCAGATGAAAATCGTTCTTGATGATGCGAAAAAGTATACGGATGATAAGGTCGATAGTGCAATCAATAATGCTGCTGATGAGGCAAAATCCTATACAGATATGAAGTTTGAAACGTTAAGTTATGCGGTTGAAGATGTCCGGAAGGAAGCGAGACAGGCCGCAGCTATTGGCTTAGCAACGTCTAACTTACGTTATAATGATACACCAGGAAAGTTAAGTGTATCATTGGGTAGTGGTATATGGCTGAATCAAACTGCATTTGCTCTTGGTGCTGGTTATACGTCTGAAGATGGCAACGTCCGTTCTAATCTGTCAGTAACAAGTGCTGGGGGACACTGGGGTGTAGGTGTAGGCGTAAACTTCACACTGAATTAACAATAAAACACAATAGTTTAATGACATTTTCGTTTGCCTTTGCTTAACTAAGCAGGGGCAAGCCATTTTTGCTCAAGATATAAATACACACCTACCTTAGAAAATAAATATTCGGATAGAATTAAAGGATTGAGGAAAATCTCTGATGAGGTTTGAGTGTAAAAAACTGTATCATCATCTACACAAAAGATTCTTTCGAATGTTAAGACTTCTCATTCAATAAAGCTGATAATAGCTATTTTAGTTTTGCTTTATTTAGGGTAGAGCAAACTCTTTTTAACTAAAAAACGATCCTATGGAGCTTAGCGAAGTATTTAGCAAAGCATAAAGACTAAATTTTACAGAATTATATTTTTTGGAAAAATAGAACCATAGAATCCACAGTGGTATCATACTATGGGAAAGTTATTTTCTTTCAAAAAAGCTCTCTTTCTAATAAGTATAAAACTACGAATGGTGAATTTACATTTACAGATTATAAATGTATTTTACATGTTTACTTGATTTGTTTAGCGATTTTTACATTTAGTTCTAACGACAAAAAGCACACAAACCCCAAAGGTAAAATACTAGAAATGTCATCAATTTCACAACTGGCGAGCGTAGATTTTAAATTTACAGAAACTTGAATTTATTCCGTGCTTTGGTTGGAAAGAATACTTTGTAAAATATTTCGCATCAAAATATGGCTTTTTTATGTTTTTATTGCAGGGGATAATTATGAAAAAAGTATATGCCAAATTAGCGGAGAGAAAATTGAATTTTTTTCGTCCCTTTTACAAGGCGTCTTTTGTAAAGATGCTTTCCTTATCCTCAATAGTTGCACTTTTATCGAGTGCTTCTCCAGTGTATTCAAAAACAGTTGCTCCAAAAGAAGCATTTCTCATAAGTGCGAAAAGTTCTTCTATAGTTTTTCCGCAAAGTGTTATCTCTGTCTATGATGACTATAATGTCGAGGCCAGTGATCAGGAGAACTATGTAACAGCACTACAAGGGGAGAACACACTAGCAGCGAGCGCTGTTAGTGACTATGTCAATTTTCTAACCACGACCTTTTTTAGGAAAAGTCATGATAATGCTATCATAAATATTTTGACAGTATACAACAGTTTTGCGCGAGTTATTGGTTATGGTAGTGATTTAGGACTATGGGGCACGTCTAGTTTATTAGAGGAGAATTATCCAACGAAATTTAAAGTAGAAACGTTTGGGGATATAAGCACAAGAGATACAGGTGACCCTGATCCGGACCGTTCCTATCAGGCTGGTGATCAGGCGTCTGCAGGCGGTAAAAATGCTATTGCGATAGGTTACACTGCAAAGGCAAGAGATAAAGATAATATTGCCATAGGTGCGCGTGCTGAAGCTAAAGGTTATAGCAGTGTTGCAATAGGTTCTGAATATACTGTTCAAGACCCAACAGAACATACAAGTGCGATAGATGACTACACAACAGCAGTGGGAGCTATTGCTATGTCCACTAAATTTGGAGCATCTTCTTTTGGGCATCGTTCATATGCTACGAATAAAGAAGCTCTTTCCCTGGGGTTCAAGTCAGTAGCAAATGTTGAGACAAGTGTTGCTTTAGGTGCTGAATCTGTAGCTAATATTTCTGCTGGTGTTGCTGGATATGCTCCTCTCTTACAGGGGAAATCAACTGATTCAGAAATTGCATGGAAAAGTACCATGGGTGCTGTTAGTGTGGGTTATGTTGCTTGGAAAAAAACCCGACAAATTACAGCCGTTGCAGCCGGTTTTGAAGATACTGACGCAGTGAATGTTGCACAGTTAAAGTCGTTACAAGGCTACGTGAATAAAGGCTGGAAGCTGTCTGTTGATGATAAAAATGCTACAGTTGTTAGCATAGATGATACGGTAGATTTTTCAGCTGGAAGTAATAATTTCACGATTACAAAAGGCGAAGACGACAATAATGTGAAATTTGATTTAGCTAAGTCCATTACAGTCGATAAAATAGAAACAGGAAACAACACTTTAGACGCAACAGGTCTGATAATTACTGGTGGTCCAAAAATAACAACTGCTGGTATAGATGCTGGTAGTAAAAAGATTACAGGAGTGGAAAAGGGCACTGATGCGAATGATGCAGTTAATTTTTCACAGCTGAAGGAGATCAAAGAACAAGTAGCATCCAGCGGCTTAGTTGCGCAAGATGCGCAGACGAAAGACATCACCATTGGTAAAGAAGCAGATGGTGATAAGATAGATATTTTAAACAATAAAGGTAAGAATAGAGTTCTGTCTGGCATAACGAATGGAATCATTTCTGATGCTTCTACTGAAGCAATAACAGGTCAACAATTATATCAGTTGGGCACCAGTATAGCTGGCTCTTTGGGTGGTGGCGCTAGCTTTAGCGGAGGAACTTGGACTGCTCCCAAATTTAAGGTTAAAACTGTCAAGGCTGATGGGGAAGAAGGTGAAGAGACAGTCTACGATGATGTAGCGTCTGCTCTTGCTGGTGTTGGTAATTCTTTCAAGGATATTAAAAATGAGATTACGAATGTTGTGACCAAAGTAGAAGGCGATTCCTTATCGTGGAGCAAGGAAGCCAATGCGTTTGTAGCCAAGCACGGGGCGGAAGATGCGAAGACAAGTAGCAAGATCATGTTTCTTGCGAATGGTGATGTTTCTAAGGGTTCAACGGATGCTATAAATGGTTCCCAGCTTTATTCACTAGGTGATACATTTGCTACCTATTTAGGCGGTGGCGCTAAATATGAGAATGGCGAATGGACTGCTCCAAAATTCAAGGTTAAAACTGTTAAAGCTGATGGAAAAGAAGGTGAAGAAACAGTCTACAATGATGTAGCGTCTGCTCTTGCTGGTGTTGGTAATTCTTTCACGAATATTAAAAATGAGATTACGAATGTTGTAACTAAAGTAGAAGGCGATTCCTTATCGTGGAGTAAGGAATATGGTGCGTTTGTGGCTCGTCATGAACATAAACAGAGCACAGAAGAAACAGGTAAAGCCGTAAGGATACAAGAAAACAGCAAGATCATGTTTCTTGCGAATGGTGTTGTTTCTAAGGATTCAACGGATGCTATAAATGGTTCCCAGCTTTATTCACTAGGTGATACATTTGCGAAGTATTTTGGTGGTGGCGCTAGTTTTAGTGGAGGAACTTGGACCGCTCCAGAATTTAAGATTAAAACTGTTAATGCTGATGGCGCAGGAAGTGAAGAGACAGTATACAATGATGTAGCATCTGCTCTTGCTGGTGTTGGTAATTCTTTCACGAATATTAAAAATGAGATTACGAATGTAGTTAGCAAAGTAGAGGGCGATTCTTTATCGTGGAGCAAGGAAGCCAATGCGTTTGTAGCTCGCCATGAACATGAACAGAGCACAGAGGAAACAGGCAAAGCCGTAAGGGCACAAGAGAACAGTAAGATTACGTTTCTTGCGAAAGGTGATGTTTCATCAACCTCAACGGATGCAGTAAATGGTACCCAGCTTTTTGAGACGAATGATAAGGTTGCTACCTATTTAGGTGGTGGTTCTAAGTATGAGGAGGGCAAATGGACAGCTCCAATTTTCAAGGTTAAAACAGTTAAGGATGATGGAAGTGATGTTGAAGATAAGGAATATAAAACTGTAGCTGAGGCTTTGGCTGGAGTTGGTACTTCTATCACAAATGTTAAAAAAGAGATTAGCAATGAGATTACTAATGTTGTCAGCGATAATCTTGTTAAACAGGATGAAGCGTCAAAGATTATCAAGATTGGTGCGGAGAAAGACGGTACAGAAATTACCATTGTAAGTAATGAAGGTGCTAATCGTACACTTTCTGGTATAAAGGAAGCGATCAAAAATAATGAAGCAGTTAACAAAGGTCAGCTTGATGAGAGTTTGAAGAAGCTTTCTACCAGTCTTCAGTCTGATGAATCAGCTGTTGTGCATTACGATAAAAAGGAAGGGGATGAAACTGATTATACGAATGTCACTTTTGGCAAAGGTAAAGATTCTACACCTGTAGGCTTGCATAATGTTGCAGATGGTAAGATTGCTGAAAATTCACATGATGTGGTTACGGGTGGTCAGATTAATAAAATCGGTGGTGATATTGCTAAATTCTTAGGTGGAGAAGTATCCTTTAAAGATGGAGCCCTTACACAGCCAACGTATAAATTATCGCAAATTGCTAAAGATGGAGTTGTAACAGAGAATTCATTTAACGATGTTGGAGCAGCCTTTGGAGGACTTGATACAAATATTAAGAATGTTAATCAGCGTATTAAGGAAGTATCAGAAAATGTTGCGCAAGATTCGTTATCATGGAGCAAGGAAGATGACGCCTTTGTAGCCAAGCATGGAGCAGAAAAAATAGCCAGCAAAATTAAATTTGTTGCAGGGGGAGATTTATCTGAAAACTCAACCGACGCTGTAAATGGCGGTCAGCTTTTTGAGACGAATGAGAGGGTTAGCGCAGTTGAAAGCCAAGTAAGTAGTATTGATAAGCAAGTAAAAGATATTGAAAGTACAGTTACGAACGGTGTTGTTAAGTATGATCAAGATGGTGAAGGTCATAAGGTTAATAAAGTCACGTTAGTAGGTGTTAATGAAAGTGATCCTGTGTTGATAGATAATGTAGGGGATGGCAAGATTGAGAGCGGTTCGAAAGAAGCTGTCAATGGAGGTCAATTGCATGATTATACCGAACAGCAGATGAAGATAGTTCTTGATGATGCGAAAAAGTATACGGATGATAAGGTCGATAGTGCAATCAATAATGCTGCTGATGAGGCAAAATCCTATACAGATATGAAGTTTGGAACGTTAAGTTATGCGGTTCAGGATATCCGGAAGGAAGCAAGACAAGCCGCAGCTATTGGTTTGGCAGTAGCTAACTTAAGTTATGATGATACACCAGGGAAGTTAAGCGTTACATTTGGTAGTGGTGTATGGCGTAACCAATCTGCATTTGCTCTTGGTGCTGGTTATATGTCTGAAAATGGTCGTGTGCGTTCTAATTTATCTGTCACAAGTGCTGGGGGGCACTGGGGGGTAGGTGCTGGATTTAGGGTAACACTAAATTAAAGATAAAACACAAAAGTTTAATAACATTTTCATTTGCCCTTGCTTAACTAAGCAGGGGCAAACCATTTTTGCTCAAGATGTAAATACACACCTACCTTAGAAAATAAAATAGCAATATAATTCAATGAGTTATGAAATCCTTTCATGAGGTTTGAGGTAGGATGAATTATATTCCCACCTCAACAAAAGATTCTTTCCAATGTTAAATTTCTCATTCAATAAAGCGGATAATAGCTATTTTAGTTTTGCTTTAGTTAGGTAAGCGCAAACTCTTTTTAACTAAAACAAGATCCCATAGAACTTAGCAAAGTATTTAGCAAAGCATAAAGTTAAAATTCCATAGAATTATATTTGTTGAAAAAAACACACTAGAACCCATAGTGATATCTTACTATGGGGAAGTTCATTTTTTTGGTTATTGTCTGTTAGTACCTATAAGTGTGTAAAAAGTACATTAGTAAGACTCATTTTGTTTCAAATAAACTCTCTTTTTTGAAGAGATGTATCTCAAGAAGGGGGGGTGAAAATAATGCATTTTCAGCCAACACGCATTACGCCATAGCAATTGTAGTGTAGCATTGTTCTTAATAAAAGAACCTTCTTGCAAAAAGAAATAAAGGTTTGTGAGATTTAGAGGATATTAATTTACACATTATTAAGAGAATAGTGTTCTTCTAAATAATGAAGCAATTTATCAGTAAAGGGAAGACGATAAATTTCTTATTTTGAAGACTTTTGTTAAGAAACTAAATATTTTTAAACGAAATGCTTTCGATATTTAAATTGGGCAAGAATAATCTCTTTTTTAATGAGTATAACACTGCAAACGGTGAAATTAATTTTTATTAGAGTCTAAATGTATTTTAGATGTTTGTTTGATATCTTTGCCAATTTTGACATTTAGTTTTGACGATAACAAGGGCATAGGGCGGGAAGATAAAAGACTCGAAACGTTATCAATCTAGCAACTAGCGATCGCAACTACACAATTTACGAACCTTTAAATTCCGTGGGTATTTTTATTAAGAGGACAGGTTCATAGGCATCAAAATATGGCTTTTTTATGTTTTTAATATGTTTTTAATATGTTTTTATTACAGGGGATAATTATGAAAAAAGTATATGCCAAATTAGCGGGGGGCAAATTGAATTTTCTTCGTCCTATTTACAAGACATCTTTTGTAAAGATGCTTTCTTTATCCTCAGTAGTAGCACTTTTGTCGAGTGCTTCTCCAGTGTATTCAAAAACAGTTTCTCCAAAAGAAGCATTTCTCATAAGTGCGAAAAGCCCTTCTGTAGCTTTTCCGCAAAGTGTTATCTCTGTTTATGATGACTATAATTATGATGACTATAATGTTGATGCGAGCGATCAGGAAAATTATGTAACAGCACTACAAGGGGGGAGCACACTGGCAGCGAGCGCTGTGAGTGACTATGTCAATTTTCTCATCAATACTCTTTCTAAGAACAGTAATGATAATTCTATCGTGAATATTTTGGCAGCATACAGCAATAGCTTACCAAAAAGGGAGTTCAGTGCAGAGGAGCAATATAAAAAATTTATCATTAGTGCACAGAATGGTGAGAATACAGCGACCATTGATGCATTGAATCCTTTGCGCAATGACTCTATGGCTAGAATGCAGCGCGGTACGGGAATGCAACGTGACGTAGAGGTTACTAATGTCATATTTGGTAATGATGTACAAAGAGGACCAGGAATGCATACATCGAACGATGTTGTTGCTATTGGTACCAAAATAAAAGTCTATGATGTAGATTCGGTTGCTGTTGGTTATGGTGCGCAGGTGGATAATAAATATACTGTTGCTGTAGGTCATTTGGCGTACGCTGTAGGGAAAAGCAGTATCGCAATAGGTGGCGAAGGTAGATGGGCTGATAACCCGACTCCCCCTGAGGGGCGTACAATAGCGAAGGGCGAAGAATCAATTGCTATTGGACGTCGTGTTAGGGCGAACGGTAAAGGATCTATAGCTTTTGGTGCCCATTCAAAAGCAGAGGTTGAGACAAGTGTTGCTTTAGGTGCTGAATCTGTAGCTAATATTGTTGCTGGTGTTGCTGGGTATGATTCTTTAACTAAAGAAGCTACAACAAATACAGATTTTGCATGGAAAAGTACTATGGGTGCTGTTAGTGTGGGTAATGTTGCTGGCAAAAAAACCCGACAAATTACGGGATTAGCGGCTGGTAGTGCAGATAGCGATGCAGTGAATGTTGCACAGTTAAAGTCGTTACAAGGCTACGTGGATAAAGGCTGGAAGCTATCTGTTGGTGGTGCAAATGCTAAAGCTATTGGTATAGACAGTTCGGTAGATTTTTCAGCTG
Organism: Bartonella taylorii; assembly: GCF_023920105.1. NCBI lineage: Bacteria > Pseudomonadati > Pseudomonadota > Alphaproteobacteria > Hyphomicrobiales > Bartonellaceae > Bartonella > Bartonella taylorii. Next base: position 1,521,390 of record NZ_CP083693.1, on the reverse strand, counting down.
GAAGTAACAATTTTACGATTGCAAAAGGCGAAGACGACAATAAGGTCACATTTGATTTAGCTAAGTCCCTTACAGTTGATAGCATAAAGATAGGAAACAACACCTTAGACGCAACAGGTCTGATAATTACTGATGGTCCGAAAGTGACGACTACAGGCATTGATGCTGGAAATAAAAAGATAACAGGGGTGGAAAAGGGTACTGGAGAGACTGATGCAGTTAATTTTGCACAGCTGGAAGAGATCAAAGAACAGGTAGCATCCGGTAGCTTTGTAAAACAAGATGCTCAGACAAAACATATTACCATTGGTAAAGAAGCAGATGGTGATAAAATCAGTATTGCCAATAAGGATGGCAAGGGTCGAGTTATTTCTGGCATAGCGAATGGAGCCATTTCTGATGCTTCAACTGAAGCAATGACAGGGCATCAATTGCATCAGTTTGGCACCAGTATAGCTGGCTATTTTGGCGGTGGTGCCAAATATGAGAATGGCCAATGGAGCACTCCAAAATTTAAGGTTAAAACTGTTAAAGATGATGGCACAGAAAGTGAACAAAGCTACGAAAATGTAGCATCTGCTTTTGAAGGTGTTAGTAATTCTATCACGAAGATTCAGAATAACATCACCAAAGAGATTAATAATGTAGTTACCAAAGTGGAAGGCGATTCCTTATCGTGGAGCAAGACCGATGATGCATTTGTAGCCAAGCACGGGGCGGAAGATGCAAAGACAAATAGTAAGATCAGGTTTCTTGCGAATGGTGATGTTTCTAAGGATTCAACGGATGCTATTACAGGTAGTCAGTTGTATTTGTTAAAGAGTACGCTTGCGACGTATTTTGGAGGTGGTGGCGGCTATGATCAGGAGGGTAATTGGAAAGCACCGAGCTTTAAAATTAAGAAATTCGATGCTGAAGGGGCTGTCACTGATGAAGCGTATGGTGATGTAGCGGCTGCTTTAGAGGGTGTTGGTGCTTCTATCACGAATGTTCAGAACAAAATCACTAAAGAGATTACCAATCAAGTTAATAATGCGATTACCAAAGTAGAAGGTGATAGTTTTGTACAGCAAGATAAGGAAACGCATCTTATCACCATTGGAGCAAAAAAAGGTGGCGCTGAGATCAATATAGCAGATAGCACGGGTGTCGATCGGACACTTTCTGGTTTAAAGGAAGCAACGAAAGATAATGAAGCAGTCAATAAAGCTCAGCTTGATAAAAATTTGAAGGAACTTTCTAACAATCTTCAGTCTGATGATTCAGCTGTTGTGCATTATGATAAAACAGATGGTGATAAGGGCACTATTAATTATGGAAGTGTGACTTTAGGTGGTAAAAATAAGGCACCTGTTGGATTGCATAATGTTTCCAGTGGTGTAATTTCGTCAGCATCATATGATGCAATCAATGGTCAGCAGATTAATAAAATCGGTGAGGATGTCGCAGGTTTCTTTGGTGGTAATGCAACCTTTAAAAACGGTACTTTCACCAAACCGTCTTATGAGGTACATAGCATTAGAACAAATGGTGAAGTAGGCGCATCAGGAAATGTTCACCATGATGTTGGTTCAGCTCTTTCGGCGCTTAATTATAGTCTTGGGAATGTGAATACTCGTATAACGAATACGATCAATGATTTTAATCAAAAAATAATGGATAGTTCTCAACATATTGAGAAAGACGCCTTGTTATGGAATGATAAAGTTCATGCGTTTGTAGCCCGTCATGAAAAGAGTACAGAAGAAAAGGGTAGATCCGTCAGGACACAGGAAAACAGCAAAATTACGTTTCTTGCGAATGGTGATGTTTCTAAGGCTTCAACGGATGCTATTACAGGTAGTCAATTGTATTCGTTAAAGAGTATGCTTGCGACGTATTTTGGTGGTGGAGCCGGTTATGATAAGGAAGGGAACTGGAAAGCTCCGAGTTTTGAGGTTAAGAAATTTGCATCTGATGGCAGTGTTTCTGATACGACCTATAATGACGTTGCATCTGCTTTTAAAGGTGTTGGTGATTCATTCACGAATGTTAAGAATGAGATTAGCAAAGAAATTACCAATGTAAAAAATGAGATTACCAATGTAAAAGGTGATAGCCTTGTTAAGTGGGATGAAGCGACAAAGTTAATCAAGATAGGCGAAGAAAAAGAAGGGAGCCAAATCAATATTACAAATAAGAATGGTGATGTTCGGACCATTTCTGGTGTAGCAGCTGGAAGTGCTGAGACTGACGCTGTGAACTTTTCACAACTGCAAAAAGTTGAGAAAGATGTCAAGGAACAAGTAGCAGCCAGTAGCTTCGTGAAACAGGATCTTGAAACCAAACACCTTACTATTGGTAAAGAAACAGATGGTGACAAAATCGATATTGCCAACAACAAAAATGAAAAGCGTACTCTTACTGGTATAAAGGGTGGAGCGCTCTCGGCAGATTCAAATGAAGCAGTCACAGGTTCACAGCTGTTTACAACAAATCAAAATGTTACAACTGCAGCCATGAATATAGCCAAATCTTTTGGTGGTGGTGCTAAGTATGAGCATGGACAATGGACCGCTCCTACATTCAAGGTTAAGTCCGTTAAGGATGATGGTGTTTCTGAGGATAAGGTTTATACTAATGTTGCTACAGCTTTTGAAGGAGTTGGTAGTTCTATCATGAATGTTCAGAATAAATTTACTGAGCAAATTAATAACGTGGTTCAAAAAGTGGAGAGTGAAAGCTTTGTTCAGCAAGATAAAGCAACGCATAGTCTTACTATTGGTGCAAAAACACAAGGCAGTAAAATCGATATCGCTAACAAAGATGGAGTGGATCGTACGCTTTCTGGTATTAAAGCAGCAACAAAGGATAATGAAGCGGTTAACAAGGAACAACTTGATGAAAGTTTAAAGAAACTTTCCACCAGTCTTCAGTCTGATGAATCAGCTGTTGTGCATTATGATAAAACAGATGGTGAAAATAACACAATTAATTATGCGAGTGTAACTTTTGGCAAAGGTAAAGATTCTACATCTGTAGGCTTGCATAATGTTGCTGATGGTAAGATTGCTAAGGATTCACGTGATGTAGTTACGGGTGGTCAGATTAATACGATCTCTCAGGAAGTTGCAAAATATTTAGGTGGAGGAACAGCATTTATCGACGGTGCTTTTACAAGACCCGCTTATAACTTGTCGAAGATTGAGAAAAATGGTTTGGTAACAGATACTACTTTTCAAGATGTTGGCAAAGCGTTTGAAGGTCTTGATACCAATATCCAGAATGTTAATCAGCGTATTAAGGAAGTATCAGAAGGTGTTGCACAGGATTCCTTGTTATGGAGTGATGAAGCCCATGCCTTTGTCGCGCGTCATGAAAAGAAGCAAGAAGAACAAGGTAGAGCTGTAGCGAAACAAGAAAACAGCAAAATTACGTTTCTTTTAGATGGTACTGTTTCTAAGGATTCCACGGATGCTGTCACAGGAAGTCAGCTTTATTCTGTAGGCAATGCACTTTCTACTTATTTGGGTGGTGGTGCTAAGTATGAGAATGGTGAATGGATAGCTCCAAGCTTCAAGGTTAAAACAATTAAGGATGATGGCAGTACAGTTGAAGATAAGGAATATAAAACTGTAGCCGAGGCTTTGGCTGGAGTTGGTACTTCTATCACAAATGTTAAAAAAGAGATTAGCAATGAAATTACCAATGTAGTGAGTGATAGCCTTGTTAAACGAGATGAAACAACGAATCTTATTACTATTGGTAAAGAAGTAGAAGGCAGTGAAATTAATATCGTTAACAAAGATGGAGCGGATCGTACGCTTTCTGGTATTAAAGCAGCAACAAAGGATAATGAAGCGGTTAATAAGAAACAACTTGAAGAACATTTGAAGGATCTTTCCACCAGTCTTCAGTCTGATGAATCAGCTGTTGTGCATTACGATAAGAAGGAAGGGGATGAAACTGATTATACGAATGTCACTTTTGGCAAAGGTAAAGCTTCTACATCTGTAGGCTTGCATAATGTTGCTGATGGTAAGATTGCTAAGGATTCACGTGATGTAGTTACGGGTGGTCAGATTAATACGATCTCTCAGGAAGTTGCAAAATATTTAGGTGGAGGAACAGCATTTATCGACGGTGCTTTTACAGGACCCGCTTATAACTTGTCGAAGATTGAGAAAAATGGTTTGGTAACAGATACTACTTTTCAAGATGTTGGCAAAGCGTTTGAAGGTCTTGATACCAATATCCAGAATGTTAATCAGCGTATTAAGGAAGTATCAGAAGGTGTTGCACAGGATTCCTTGTTATGGAGTGATGAAGCCCATGCCTTTGTCGCGCGTCATGAAAAGAAGCAAGAAGAACAAGGCAGAGCCGTAAGAACACAAGAAAACAGCAAAATTACATTTCTTTTAGATGGTAATGTTTCTGAGGGTTCAACGGATGCTGTTACAGGTAATCAGCTCTACTCTATGGGGCATGCGCTTTCTATGTATTTAGGCGGTGATGCTAAATATGAAAAGGGAAAATGGAGTGCGCCAAGTTTCAAGGTTAAAACAGTCAAGGAAGATGGCAGTGGTGTTGAAGAGAAGAGCTATGAGAGTGTTGCCTCTGCTTTTGAAGGTGTAGGAAGTTCTTTTACGAATATTAAAAATGAGCTTAAGAATGAGATTACCAATGTAGTGAGTGATAGTCTTGTTAAACAAGATGCTGAGACAAAGGTTATCAATATTGGTAAAGAAGTAGAAGGCAGTGAAATTAATATCGCCAACAAAGATAAAGAGGATCGGACGCTTTCTGGTGTAAAGGAGGCGACCAAAAATAATGAAGCTGTTAACAAGGGGCAGCTTGATAAAAGATTAGAAGAACTTTCTAAAAATATTCAGTCTGAGGATTCAGCTGTTGTTCTTTACGATAAAGGTGAAAATGGTACCACTAATTACAAGAGTGTGACGTTAGGCAAAGGTGAAAACCGCGAACCAGTTGCACTTCATAATGTTGCGGATGGTAAAATTGCTGAAAATTCACATGATGCAATTAATGGCAGTCAGATTAATAAAATTTCTCAGGATCTTGGGAAGTTCTTGGGTGGTAATGCAGTCTTTAACAATGGCGCTTTTACAGGACCAACATATAAATTATCTAAAGTCGATACAGAAGGTAAGGTAGAGCAAACTGACTTTAATGATGTAGGTAGTGCGTTTACGGGTCTTAATGATAACATCAAGAATGTGAATCAGCGTATTAAAGAAGTTTCTGAGGGTGTTGCGCAAGATTCGTTGTCTTGGAGCAAAGATGATCATGCATTTGTAGCCAAGCATGGAGCAGAAAAAACAGCCAGCAAAATTAAATTTGTTGCAGGGGGAGATTTATCTGAAAACTCAACCGACGCAGTAAATGGTACCCAGCTTTTTGAGACGAATGACAAGGTTGCTACCTATTTAGGTGGTGGCGCTAAGTATGATGGAGGTAAATGGAAAGCTCCTACTTTCATGGTTAAGTCCCTCAAGGAAGATGGCACAGAAGTTGAGTCGAGTTATAATGATGTAGCTTCTGCATTTGCAGGTGTTGGTAACTCTATCACCAAAATACATAAAGAAGTTAAGAATGAAATTAATCAGGTTGTAGCTGATAGCCTTGTTAAGCAAGAAGACAAAACAAATCGTATCACCATTGGTAAAGAAGTAGAAGGCAGTGAAATTGATATCGCCAACAAAACTGGTGCGGATCGTACGCTTTCCGGTGTAAAGGCAGCGACCCAAAATAATGAAGCGGTTAATAAAGGTCAGCTTGATGCAAGCTTGAAAGATCTTTCCAACAGTCTTCAGTCTGAGGATTCAGCTGTTGTTCTTTATGATAAAACAGGGGGTGAAAATAGCACTACGAATTATGAAAGTATAACTTTTGGCAAAGGTAAAGATCGTGCCCCTGTTGGATTGCATAATGTTGCTGATGGTACCATTGATGAGAAGTCACGTGATGTGGTTACGGGTGGTCAGATTCATACAATCTCTCAGGAAATTGCAAAATATTTAGGTGGTGGTACAGTATTTAATAACGGTACTTTCACAGGACCGACTTATAAATTGTCCAGTGTTAATGCAACAGGTGAGGTAGAAGAAAAATCGTATAACGATGTTGGATCTGCTTTTGGAGGGCTTGATACGAATGTCAAGAATGTGAATAATAATCTAACGAATAAGTTTAACGAACTTACTCAAAACATCACGAATATTACTCAAGAAGTTCAAGGAGATGCCTTGTTGTGGAACAAGGATGAAGAGGCATTTGTAGCACAGCATGGAGAGAAAAAAGGCAATAGTAAGATTACATCTCTTGCAAATGGTAACGTTGCAGAAGGTTCAACGGATGCTGTTACGGGTGGTCAGCTTTACTCGTTGAATAATACAGTTGCGACGTATTTTGGTGGCGGTGCTAAGTATGAGGAAGGCAAATGGACAGCTCCTACCTTTACAGTAAAGACGTTTGATGCAAATGGTAAGGAAGGTGAGGAGAGTTATACGAGTGTTGCGGAAGCCTTTACAGGTGTTAATAATGCTTTCATAAGTTTTGGTAACAAAGTTACCAATGAGATTACCAATCAAGTAAATAATGCGATTACTAAAGTTGAAGGTGAAAGCCTAGTTAAGAAAGACAAGAAGACAAAAGTTATCGCAATTGGTGGCGAGACAGACGGTACAAGCATCAGTCTTGCAAATATTGATGGTACTGCACGGACGCTTTCAGGCGTAAAAGATGGAGCGCTTTCAGCAGTGTCGACAGAAGCAGTTAATGGATCTCAGCTTTATTCATTGGGTGACAAGGTTGCTACATATTTAGGTGGTGGTGCTAAGTATGAAAATGGAGAATTGGTATCTCCAGGTTTCAAGGTTGTGACATTTAATGATGATGGTAGTTCTGAAGAGCAAAACTACACAGATGTTGCGGCTGCGTTTGCTGGTGTGAGTAATTCTTTCACGAAGCTTCATCATGAGATTTCAGATAATATTGAGCAGAACGCGTTGTTGTGGAGTGAAGCTGATAAAGCGTTTGTAGCGCTTCATGGAACAGGAGAAACAAAGCAAAACAGCAAGCTTATTCACCTTGTTGATGGAGACATATCCGCGGGTTCTAGCGAAGCGATAACCGGCAACCAGCTCTATCAGCTCAATCAGACACTAGCACTGTATTTTGGAGGTGATGCTGGGTATAAAGATGGAGTATGGACAGCCCCAAAATTCCAAGTTTCGCAATTTAATTTGGATGGTAGTGCGGGTAACAAGGAAGTCTATGATAATGTGGCGTCTGCTTTTGAAGGTGTTAATGGCAGTATGTCGAGTATCAACGATCGTATTAACACAGTAGAGCAGAATGTCTCGTCGAACAGTTTAAATTGGGATGAGAAAGAAGGAGCTTATAATGCAGGTCATGCAGGTCAAGACAGCAAGATTACGCATGTAGCGGATGGTAAGGTTGCATCAGGCTCGAAGGATGCAGTGAATGGCGGTCAGCTTTTTGAGACGAATGAGAGGGTTAGCGCAGTTGAAAGCCAAGTAAGTAGTATTGATAAGCAAGTAAAAGATATTGAAAGTACAGTTACGAACGGTGTTGTTAAGTATGATCAAGATGGTGAAGGTCATAAGGTTAATAAAGTCACGTTAGTAGGTGTTAATGAAAGTGATCCTGTGTTGATAGATAATGTAGGGGATGGCAAGATTGAGAGCGGTTCGAAAGAAGCTGTCAATGGAGGTCAATTGCATGATTATACCGAACAGCAGATGAAGATAGTTCTTGATGATGCGAAAAAGTATACGGATGATAAGGTCGATAGTGCAATCAATAATGCTGCTGATGAGGCAAAATCCTATACAGATATGAAGTTTGGAACGTTAAGTTATGCGGTTCAGGATATCCGGAAGGAAGCAAGACAAGCCGCAGCTATTGGTTTGGCAGTAGCTAACTTAAGTTATGATGATACACCAGGGAAGTTAAGCGTTACATTTGGTAGTGGTGTATGGCGTAACCAATCTGCATTTGCTCTTGGTGCTGGTTATATGTCTGAAAATGGTCGTATGCGTTCTAATTTATCTGTCACAAGTGCTGGGGGGCACTGGGGGGTAGGTGCTGGATTTAGGGTAACGCTAAATTAACGATAAAACACAAAAGTTTAATAACATTTTCATTTGCCCTTGCTTAACTAAGCAGGGGCAAACCATTTTTGCTCAAGATGTAAATACACACCTACCTTAGAAAATAAAATAGCAATATAATTCAATGAGTTATGAAATCCTTTCATGAGGTTTGAGGTAGGATGAATTATATTCCCACCTCCACAAAAGATTCTTTCGAATGTTAAGACTTCTCATTCAATAAAGCTGATAATAGCTATTTTAGTTTTGCTTTATTTAGGTATGAGCAAAATCTTTGTGGCTAAAACAAGATTTCATAGAGCTTAGCGAAACATAAAGGCTAAATTTTATAGAAATATATTGGATAGTTTGTGTTGAAAAAAACACACTAGAACCCATAGTAATATCTTACTATGGGGAAGTTCATTTTTTTGGTTATTGTCTGTTAGTACCTATAAGTGTGTAAAAAGTACATTAGTAAGACTCATTTTGTTTCAAATAAACTCTCTTTTTTGAAGAGATGTATCTCAAGAAGGGGGGGTGAAAATAATGCATTTTCAGCCAACACGCATTACGCCATAGCAATTGTAGTGTAGCATTGTTCTTAATAAAATCACCTTCTTGCAAAAAGAAATAAAGGTTTGTGAGATTTAGAGGATATTAATTTACACATTATTAAGAGAATAGTGTTCTTCTAAATAATGAAGCAATTTATCAGTAAAGGGAAGATGATAAATTTCTTATTTTGAAGACTTTTGTTAAGAAACTAAATATTTTTAAGCGAAATGCTTTCGATATTTAAATTGGGCAAGAATAATCTCTTTTTTAATGAGTATAACACTGCAAACGGTGAAATTAATTTTTATTAGAGTCTAAATGTATTTTAGATGTTTGTTTGATATCTTTGCCAATTTTGACATTTAGTTCTGACGATAACAAAGGCATAGGGCGGGAAGATAAAAGACTCGAAACGTTATCAATCTAGCAACTAGCGATCGCAACTACACAATTTACGAACCGTTAAATTCCGTGGGTATTTTTATTAAGAGGACAGGTTCATAGGCATCAAAATATGGCTTTTTTATGTTTTTAATATGTTTTTAATATGTTTTTATTACAGGGGATAATTATGAAAAAAGTATATGCCAAATTAGCGGGGGGCAAATTGAATTTTCTTCGTCCTATTTACAAGACATCTTTTGTAAAGATGCTTTCTTTATCCTCAGTAGTAGCACTTTTGTCGAGTGCTTCTCCAGTGTATTCAAAAACAGTTTCTCCAAAAGAAGCATTTCTCATAAGTGCGAAAAGCCCTTCTGTAGCTTTTCCGCAAAGTGTTATCTCTGTTTATGATGACTATAATGTTGATGCGAGCGATCAGGAAAACTATGTAACAGCCCTACAAGCGGGGAGCACACTGGCAGCGAGCGCTGTTAGTGACTATGTCAATTTTCTCATCAATACTCTTTCTAAGAAAAATAATGATAATGCTATCGTGAATATTTTGACAGCATACAGCAATAGCCTACCAAAAAGGGAGTTCAGTGCAGAGGAGCAATATAAAAGATTTATCACCAGCCCGCAGTTTTCTGATTTTTCTAGTTTCATCCCTAAACAGTTTTCTCAAAATGGCGATGGTGTAGCGGTTGTTGATAGTTTTGGTGGATTGTGGAATGGTAGAACTGCAGTACAGTCCCGTGGTGGAGGCGGTTCTAATATAATACATGGTCAAGTTATGCATGTAAATGGCTATGATAATGTTGTTATTGGTAACAATGCTATGGTATGGTCTAATACTCCTACAATCGAAGTATTCTCCAGAAATGTTGTTATTGGTAGCGATGCGAGATCGGATAGTTCATTTTCGGTTGCTATTGGTAATAATGCAGTCGTATTTCCACAGAGTAGAATCTCTGTTGCTATAGGTCATGAAGCTTATGCGAGAGGTGATGCTACGGTTGCTATAGGTTCTAAAACTACGGCGAAAAACGAGTCCTCAGTTGCTTTAGGTGCTTATTCTGTGGCTACGGTTTATGAGCGTGCTCGTGGGTATGATCCCATAACAAATGGTGCTACAGAGGAGGAAGGTTATGTATGGAAAAGTACTCTAGCTGCAGTTAGTGTTGGCAATACTGCTGATGGAAAAACACGCCAAATTGTAGCAGTAGCGGCTGGTACTAAAGATACTGATGCTGTGAATGTTGCGCAGTTGAAAGCAGTAAGAGAAATTGCAAAAACAGGTTGGAAGCTATCTGTTGGAGAAAAGACTACAAATGTTGATGCGGATAACAGCCTCAGTTTTTCCTCTGGAAGTGACAACTTTAAGATAGTCAGCGATAAGAATAAGATCACATTTGATCTAGCACGGGCTATCACAGCTGATAGCATAAAGGTAGGCGAAAATACCTTAGATGCGACAGGCTTAGTGATTAAAAGTGGTCCGAAAATGACGACTGCAGGTATAGGTGCCGGCAATCAAAAGATTACAGGAGTGGCAAAGGGCACTGAAGGTACTGATGCAGTTAATTTTGCACAGCTGAAGGAGATCAAAGAACAGGTAGCATCCGGTAGCTTTGTAAAACAAGATGCTCAGACAAAACATATTACCATTGGGAAAGAAGCAGATGGTGATAAAATCAGTATTGCCAATAAGGATGGCAAGGGTCGAGTTATTTCTGGCGTAGCGAATGGAGTCATTTCTGATGCTTCCACTGAAGCAATGACAGGGCATCAATTGCATCAGTTTGGCATCAGCATAGCTGGCTATTTTGGCGGTGGTGCTAAATATGAGAATGGCCAATGGAGCACTCCAAAATTTAAGGTTAAAACTGTTAAAGATGATGGCACAGAAAGTGAACAAAGCTACGAAAATGTAGCATCTGCTTTTGAAGGTGTTAGTAATTCTATCACGAAGATTCAGAATAACATCACCAAAGAGATTAATAATGTAGTTACCAAAGTGGAAGGCGATTCCTTATCGTGGAGCAAGACCGATGATGCATTTGTAGCCAAGCACGGGGCGGGAGATGGGAAGACAAGTAGCAAGATTACGTTTCTTGCGAATGGTGATATTTCTAAGGATTCAACGGATGCTATAAATGGTTCCCAGCTTTATTCACTAGGTGATACATTTGCGACGTATTTAGGTGGTGGCGCTAGTTTTAGTGGAGGAACTTGGACCGCTCCAGAATTTAAGGTTAAAACTGTTAATGCTGATGGTACAGAAGGTGAAGAAACAGTATACAAAAATGTAGCTGCTGCTTTTGAAGGTGTTGGTAATTCTATTACGGATATTCATAAAGAAATTAAAAATGAGATTACCAATGCTGTTACGAATGTTAAAGGCGATTCTCTGCTATGGAGTGATACAGCCAATGCGTTTGTAGCCCGTCATGAAAAGAGTACAGAAGAAGGCAAGTCTGTAAGGATACAAGAAAACAGCAAGATTACGTTTCTTGCGAATGGTGATGTTTCACCAACTTCAACGGATGCTGTTACGGGTAAGCAGCTTTATTTACTTGGTGATACATTTGCCAAGTATTTTGGTGGTGGAGCCAAATATGAGAATGGTCAATGGACCGCTCCAATATTTAAGATTAAAACTGTTAAGGCTGATGGCACAGGAAGTGAAGAGACAGTCTACAAAGATGTAGCGTCTGCTCTTGCTGGTGTTGGTAATTCTTTCACGAATATTAAAAATGAGATTACGAATGTAGTCACCAAAGTAGAAGGTGATTCTTTATCGTGGAGTAAGGAAGATGGTGCGTTTGTTGCCCGTCATGCAGAGAAAGTGGCTGGAGAAAATCCAGTGGAACCAGTGAACAGCAAGATTAAGTTTCTTGCGAAAGGTGATGTTTCACCAACTTCAACGGATGCTATAAATGGTTTCCAACTTTTTAAGACGAATGAAAAGGTTGCTACCTATTTAGGCGGTGGCGCTAAATATGAGAATGGCGAATGGACTGCTCCAGAATTTAAGGTTAAAACTGTTAAGGCTGATGGTACAGAAGGTGAAGAGACAGTCTACAAAAATGTAGCGGCTGCTTTTGAAGGTGTTGGTAATTCTATTACGGATATTCATAAAGAAATTAAAAATGAGATTACCAATGCTGTTACGAATGTTAAAGGCGATTCTCTGCTATGGAGTGATCAAGTCAATGCGTTTGTAGCCCGTCATGAAAAGAGTACAGAAGAAGGCAAGTCTGTAAGGATACAAGAAAACAGCAAGATTACGTTTCTTGCGAATGGTGATGTTTCACCAACTTCAACGGATGCTGTTACGGGTAAGCAGCTTTATTTACTTGGTGATACATTTGCCAAGTATTTTGGTGGTGGTGCTAGTTTTAGTGGAGGAACTTGGACTGCTCCAAAATTTAAGGTTAAAACTGTTAAGGCTGATGGCACAGGAAGTGAAGAGACAGTCTACAATGATGTAGCGTCTGCCCTTGCAGGTGTTGGTAATTCTTTCACGAATATTAAAAATGAGATTACGAATGTAGTCACCAAAGTAGAAGGCGATTCCTTATCGTGGAGCAAGGAAGCCAATGCGTTTGTAGCGCGTCATGCAGAGAAAGTGACTGGGGAAGATCCGGTGAAATCAGTGAATAGCAAGATTAAGTTTCTTGCGAATGGTGATGTTTCTAAGGGTTCAACGGATGCTATAAATGGTTCCCAGCTTTTTGAGACGAATGAAAAGGTTGCTACCTATTTAGGTGGTGGCGCTAAGTATGATGAAGGCAAATGGACTCCTCCTAGCTTTAAGGTTAAAACTGTTAAAGCTGATGGAAAAGAAGGTGAAGAAACAGTCTACAATGATGTAGCGTCTGCACTTGCCGGAGTTGGTAATTCTATCACGAATGTTAAAAATGAGCTTACCAAGCAGATTAATAATGAGATTACCAATGTGAAAGGTGATAGCCTTGTTAAGAAAGATGCAAATACAAATTATATTACTATTGGTGCAGAAGTAGAAGGCAGTGAAATCAATATTGCTAACAGCAAAAATGAATTACGGGCTCTTTCTGGTGTGAAAGAAGCAAAGAATGATAATGAGGCTGTTAACAAAAGCCAGCTTGATACAAGCATCAAAAAAGTTGAAGATAAACTAACGAATGTTACTGAACAAGTTAAAGGCGATTCCTTATTATGGAACGAAGAAGCCAATGCATTTGTAGCTCGTCATGAAAAGAGTACAGAAGAAAAAGGTAGGTCCGTAAGGATACAAGAAAACAGTAAGATTACATCTCTTTTAAACGGTGATGTTTCTAAGAATTCAACGGATGCTATAAATGGTTCCCAGCTTTTTGAGACGAATGACAAGGTTACTACCTATTTAGGCGGTGGCGCTAAATATGAGAATGGAGCATGGACTGCTCCTAGCTTTAAGGTTAAGATTGTCAGTGCTGATGGCAGTGGAGTTGAAGAAAAAGTTTACAAAAATGTAGCTTCCGCTTTTGGAGGTGTTGGTGATTCTTTTACGAGTGTTAAAAATTCTATCACAAATGTTAAAAATGAGATTAGCAAAGAGATTAATAATGTTAAAGGCATTTCCTTATTGTGGAATGATACAGCCAATGCGTTTGTAGCTCGTCATGAAAAGAGCACAGAAGAAGGTAAGTCCGTAAGGATACAAGAAAACAGCAAGATCACATCTCTTGCGAATGGTGATATTTCTAAGACTTCAACGGATGCTGTTACAGGTAAGCAGCTTTACTCATTGGGCGATAAGGTTGCGACGTATTTTGGTGGAGACGCTAAATATGAGAATGGAGAATGGATCGCTCCAAAATTTAAGGTTAAAACTGTTAAGGATGATGGTACAGAAAGTGAACAAAGCTATAATAATGTAGCAGCTGCTTTTGAAGGTGTTGGTACTTCTATCACGAATGTTCAGAATAAATTTACTGAACAGGTTAATAATGCGATTACCAAGGTGGAAGGTGAGAACCTTGTTCAGCAAGATAAAAAAACAAATCATATTACTATTGGTGCGGCAAAAGAAGGAACAGAAATCAATATTGCCAATAAGGCTGGTGAGAAGCGAATTATTTCTGGCGTTTCACATGGTACGATTGGTAAAGATTCAACTCAAGTTGTGAATGGTGACCAGATTCACACAATCTCGCAGGATATTGCCAAATTCTTAGGTGGTAATGCAGCTTTTAACAACGGTGCTTTGACAACACCAACTTATAGCTTATCGAAGGTTGAAGAAAATGGTTCGATATCAAGTGCTACCTTTAACGATGTTGGAGCAGCCTTTACTGGACTTGATACAAATATCAAGAATGTTAATGCGCGAATTAAAGAGGTATCTCAGGGTGTTGCACAGGATTCTTTATTATGGAGTGCGTCTGATGGAGCTTTTAGTGCTCGGCACGGGAAAGAGAAGGACAGAAAAGATAGCAAGATTACACATCTTTCGGATGGGAATATTGCTTCTAACTCTACAGATGCAGTCACAGGTGGTCAGCTTTATTCTCTGAAGAGTGCACTTGCTACCTATTTTGGTGGCGGTGCCGGCTACGATCAGGACGGAAACTGGAAAGCTCCTAGTTTTAAAGTAAATACAGTTAAGAATGATGGCAACTCTGAAGAGACGAACTATACCAATGTTGCTGATGCACTTGCTGGAGTTGGTAGTTCTTTTACAAATATTAAAAATGAAATTACGAAGCAGATTAATAATGAGATTAGCAATGTGAAAGGTGATAGCCTTGTTAAAAAAGATGCAAGTACAAATTATATTACTATTGGTGCAGAAATAGAAGGCAGTGTAATTAACATTACAAATAAAAACAAAGAGGATAGACTTCTTTCTGGTGTGAAAGATGGAGAGCTCTCTAAAACGTCACGACAAGCAGTAAATGGTTCACAACTTTTTACGACCAATGAAAATGTTACGACTGTGACAAATGATCTGAAAAAAGTTGCTAACAATACATCAGCTTATTTTGGTGGTGGAGCCGATGTTCTTAAAGGTGATATCCCAAGTTTTTCTATTCAAGAGAATACCTATCATACTGTTGCTGAAGCATTTGCAGGTGTTGATAGTTCATTCACAAAGCTTCATAATGAAATTTCTAAAAACAATACTGAGGTTACCGAGCGTATTGAGCAAAATGCCTTATTATGGAATGATGACGCTCATGCCTTTGTGGCGCGTCATGAAAAGAGTAAAGAAGAAAAAGGCAGAGCCGTAAGGGCGCAAGAAAACAGCAAAATTACATTTCTTTTAGACGGTAATGTTTCTGATGGTTCAACGGATGCTGTTACTGGTAATCAGCTTTACTCATTGGGTGATAAGGTTGCGACGTATTTTGGTGGTGACGCTAAATATGAGAATGGAGCATGGACTGCACCTACTTTTACGGTTCAAAAATTTGATGATAAAGGGAACGCGACAGAAGAAAAGTACAGTACTGTTACGGATGCATTAGCTGGTGTTAGCACTTCTATCACGAATGTTAAAAATGAGATTACCAAGCAAATTAATAATGAGATTAGCAATGTGAAAGGCGATAGCCTTGTTAAGCAAGATGCTAAGACACAGGTTGTCAATATTGGTAAAGAAGTAGAAGGCAATACAATCAGTGTAGTCAATAAGAATGGTGAAGATCGGACGCTTTCTGGTGTGCAGGAAGCAACGAAAGGTAATGAAGCAGTCAATAAAGCTCAGCTTGATAAAAGTTTGCAAGATCTTTCTACCAATCTTCAGTCTGAAGATTCAGCTGTTGTTCATTACGATAAGAACAACGATGAGAATGGCACCATTAATTACAAGAGTGTGACTTTGGGTGGTAAAGATAAATTCCCCGTTGCACTTCATAACGTTGCCGATGGTGCAATTTCTTCAGAATCACATGATGCGATCAATGGTAAGCAGATTAATAAAATCGGTGAGGATGTAACTAAATTTTTGGGTGGTAATGCAGCCTTTAGCAACGGTAGCTTTACAGAACCAATATATAATTTATCTCAAGTGACCAAAGATGGAGAAATAAAATCTGCAGAGTTTAAAAATGTTGGTTCAGCATTTGAGGGTCTTGATGAAAATATCAAGAATGTAAATCAACGGATTAAGGAAGTTACGCAAGGCGTAGCGCAAGATTCTTTGAACTGGAGCAAGGAAGAAGAAGCCTTTGTAGCGAAACATGGAGAAGGTAAGAATAGAGGTAATAGTAAATTGAAGTTTCTTTTAGATGGAGAAATTTCTAAGGGCTCAACAGAAGCGATAACAGGTAGCCAGCTTTATTCAATGGGTGAGACAGTTGCGACATATTTTGGTGGCGGTGCTGGATATGAGAAAGGCAAATGGAAAGCTCCAAGTTTTGTAATCAAGAAAATTGATGCAGAAGGTAAAGAAAGTGAAGAAAGCTATACGAATGTAGCGGAAGCTCTCTCTGGTATTAGTAATACTGTTACGAATGTTCATAATGATGTAACTAATGTTGTCAGTGATAGTCTTATCAAGCAAGATCAAAAGGGGCTGATTACTGTTGGTGCTGAAAGAGGTGGTAATAAAATCAGTATATTAAATCGTGATGGTGCTGATCGTACGCTTTCTGGTGTTAAAGCAGCCGAGAATGACAATGAAGCAGTTAATAAAGCTCAGCTTGATAAAAGTTTGAAGGAACTTTCTCGAGACATTCAGTCTGAAGATTCATCTGTTGTTCTTTATGATAAAAAAGCAGATGGCAAAACTGATTATAGCAGTGTGACCTTTGGAAAAGGCGTAGATAAAGATTCTGCTCCCGTTGCACTGCATAATGTGAAAGATGGTGTAATTTCTGAAGCGTCGCATGATGTAATTAATGGTAGCCAAATTAATACGATAACTCAGGAGGTAGCCAAATTCTTTGGTGGAGGAGCAGGGTTTAAAGATGGTAAGTTTACAGAACCGAGCTACAAATTATCCCGTATTGATGCGGATGGACAGATAACAGACGACTCTTTTAATGATGTAAGTAGTGCATTTACAGGTCTTGATAAGAATATCAAGAATGTCAATAAGCGTATTAAAGAAGTTTCTGAGGGTGTAGCGCAAGATTCTCTGAACTGGAGTAAGGAAGCCAATGCGTTTGTAGCTCAGCATGGAAAGGAAGGCGCAAAGACAAATAGTAAAATCACGTCTCTTGCGAATGGTGATCTTTTATCAACCTCAACGGATGCTGTAAATGGTTCTCAGCTTTTTGAAACGAATAATAAGGTTTCTACCTATTTGGGTGGTGGTGCTAAATATGAGAATGGCCAATGGACTGCTCCGAATTTTGTAGTTAAGAAATTTGGTGTTGAAGGACACGTAACAGAGGAAAATTATAACACTGTTGCAGATGCATTTTCTGCTGTTAATGGTTCATTCACAAAGCTTCACAATGAAATTTCTAAAAATAACACTGAGGTTACCGAGCGTATTGAGCAAAATGCTTTGTTATGGAATGATGACGCCCATGCCTTTGTAGCCCGTCATGAAAAGAGTAAAAAAGAAAAAGGTAGAGCCGTAAGAATACAAGAAAATAGCAAAATTAAGTTTCTTGCAGATGGAGCTATTGAAGAGGGGGCCACCGAAGCTATAACCGGTAATCAGCTCTATTCCTTGAATAAGACAGTTGCAAAATATTTTGGAGGGGGTGCTGGATATGAGAGTGGAGAATGGACTGCACCTAGTTTCACAGTTCAAAAGTTTGATGCTAAAGGAAATGTGACAGAGGAAAAGTACAGTACTGTTGCGGATGCATTAGCTGATGTTAGCACTTCTATCACGAATGTTCATAAAGAGTTTAATAATGAGATTAACAATGTTGTTAGTGATAGCCTTATTAAGAAAGATGACAAAATAAATCTTATCAACATTGGTAAAGAAGTAGAAGGCAGTGAAATTAATATCACGAATAAAAATAAAGAGGATCGAACACTTTCCGGTGTGAAAGAAGCTGTTAACAATAATGAAGCAGTTAATAAAGCTCAGTTTGATAAAGGTTTGAAGGATCTTTCTAAGGATCTTCAGTCTGATGATTCAGCTGTTGTACATTACGATAAAAAAGATGATAAAATTGATTATACCAATGTAACTTTAGGTGGCAAAGATAAGTCCTCCGTTGCACTTCATAATGTTGCTGATGGTCGGATTGGTGAAAATTCGCATGACGCGATCAATGGTAAGCAGATTAATAAAATCAGTGAGGACGTTGCTAAATTCTTAGGTGGTAATACATCTTTTAAAGACGGTACTTTTAGAGGACCGATGTATGAGGTTTCTAGTGTTAGCGAAAATGGAGAGATAAAAAAGACTAGCTATGATAATGTTGGTTCTGCTTTTGCTGGTCTTGATACGAATGTGAATAATGTGAATAATCACCTAATGAATGCAGTCCAAAAGTTTGATGAAAAAATAAATAATATTACTCAAGAAGTTCAAGGTGATGCACTATTGTGGAGTGATGCAGACAAGGCATTTATAGCACAGCATGGCAAAGATGAGACAAGAAGCAATAGCAAGATTACATCTCTTCAGTCTGGCAACATTGCTGATAACTCAACAGATGCCATTAATGGTTCCCAACTTTATTCGATGAGCAATACACTTGCGAAGTATTTAGGTGGCGGAGCTGGTTATGCAGAAGGGCAATGGAATGTACCTAATTTCACAGTTCAAAAATTTGATGCTGAAGGGAATGCGACAGAGGAAAAGTACAATACTGTTGCGGACGCCTTTTCTGCTGTCAATAATTCTTTCACAAATATTCATAATGAAGTTAAGAATGAGATTAACAATGTAATCAGTGATAGTCTTGTTAAGTGGGATGATGCAACAAAGTTGATTAGGATTGGAGGGGAAAAGGACGGAACTACAATCAGTATTGCTGATAAAGATAATAAGAGTCGGACGCTTTCTGGTGTGAAGGATGCAGAGAATGATAATGAAGCTGTTAACAAGGGGCAACTTGAAAAAAGTTTAAAGAAACTTTCAGAAAATATTCAATCGGAAGATTCTTCAGTAGTTCTTTATGATAAAAAAGCAAATAACGAAACTGATTATAGCAGTGTGACTTTTGGAAAAGGTATCGATAAAAATTCTGCTCCCGTTGCACTCCATAATGTCAAAGATGGCTCTCTTTCTGAAGGATCACATGATGTGGTTAATGGTGGGCAGCTTAACACGATTTCACAGGATGTTGCCAAATTCTTAGGTGGTGATGCTGCCTTTAAAAATGGTGCGTTTACAGGTCCTACCTATAATCTATCTCAGGTTTCTAAAGAAGGTAAGGTAGAGGAAAATGTCTTTAATGATGTAGGTTCAGCATTTGCAGGACTTGATGAGAATATCAAGAATGTTAATCAACGTATTAAAGATGTGTCTGAAAGTGTTGCTCAAGATTCTTTGAATTGGAGCAAGGAAGACAAAGCGTTTGCAGCCAAGCATGGCAAAGAAGGAAGCAATAGCAAAATTAAGTTCCTTGCGGATGGAGAGATTGCGAATGGTTCCACGGATGCGGTAAATGGAAGCCAGCTTTACTCGTTGAATAATACAGTTGCGACGTATTTTGGTGGTGGTGCTAAGTATGAAGAAGGCAAATGGGTTGCTCCTACCTTTACAGTAAAAACGTTTGATGCAAATGGTAAGGAAGGTAAGGAGAGTTATACGAGTGTAGCGGAAGCCTTTACAGGTGTTAATAATGCTTTCATAAGTTTTGGTAACAAAGTTACCAATGAGATTACCAATCAAGTAAATAATGCGATTACTAAAGTTGAAGGTGAAAGCCTAGTTAAGCAAGACAAGAAGACAAAAGTTATCACGATTGGTGGTGAGACAGATGGTACAAGCATCAGTCTTGCAAATAGTGACGGAGCAGATCGTACACTTTCAGGTGTAAAGGCAGCGGAGAAAGATAATGAAGCGGTTAATAAAGGTCAGCTTGAAAAAAGTTTAAAGGATCTTTCTAAGGATCTTCAGTCTGATGATTCAGCTGTTGTTCATTACGATAAGAATGAAAAAGGCAGCATTAATTATGAAAGTGTGACTTTTGGAAAAGGAAAGGGTTCTGCGGCTGTTGGTTTGCATAATGTTGCGGATGGCCTGATTGCAAAGGGTTCACATGATGTGGTTAATGGCAACCAAATTAATACCCTGTCTCAGGATGTAGCGAAGTTTTTGGGTGGTGATGCGTCATTTAAAGATGGTAGCTTTACACATCCGACCTATGAATTATCCAGTGTTTCTGAAGATGGTCAGATAAGCAAGTCTGTCTTTAATGATGTAGGTTCAGCTTTTTCTGGTCTTGGTGCAAGTGTTAAGAATGTGAACAATCATCTGACAAATGTAGTGCAGAATTTTGATGAGAAGATTACGAATATTACTCAAGAAATTCAAGGTGATGCGCTATTGTGGAGTGATGCTGACAAAGCGTTTGTAGCCAAGCATGGCAAAGATGATGCAAGAAGTAACAGTAAGATTACGTTCCTTCAGGCAGGAACAGTTTCAGAAAATTCAACAGATGCGGTAAATGGAAGCCAGCTTTACTCATTGAATAATACAGTTGCGACGTATTTTGGTGGTGGTGCTAAGTATGAGGAGGGCAAATGGGTTGCTCCTACCTTTACAGTAAAAACGTTTGATGCAAATGGTAAGGAAGGTGAGAAGAACTATACGAGTGTAGCGGAAGCCTTTACAGGTGTTAATAATGCTTTCATAAGTTTTGGTGACAAAGTTACCAATGAGATTACCAATCAAGTAAATAATGCGATTACTAAAGTTGAAGGTGAAAGCCTAGTTAAGCAAGACAAGAAGACAAAAGTTATCGCGATTGGTGGTGAGAAAGATGGTACAAGCATCAGTATTACAAATATTGATGGTTCTGCACGGACGCTTTCAGGTGTAAAAGATGGAGCGCTTTCAGCAGTGTCGATGGAAGCCATTAATGGATCTCAGCTCTATTTAATGAGTAATCAGCTTGCTGCATATTTTGGTGGTGGTGCTGGGTATAAAGATGGAGCATGGAGAGCACCAGAGTTCAAGGTTGCACAATTCAGTTTTGATGGTAGTTCAGCTGAAAAGAAGAGCTATAATGATGTAGCGAGTGCTTTTGAAGGTGTTAATGGCAGTATGTCAAGTATCAACGATCGTATTAACACAGTAGAGCAGAATGTCTCGTCGAACAGTTTAAATTGGGATGAGAAAGAAGGGGCTTATAATGCAGGTCATGCAGGTCAAGACAGCAAGATTACGCATGTAGCGGATGGTAAGGTTGCATCAGGCTCGAAGGATGCAGTGAATGGCGGTCAGCTTTTTGAGACGAATGAGAGGGTTAGCGCAGTTGAAAGCCAAGTAAGTAGTATTGATAAGCAAGTAAAAGATATTGAAAGTACGGTTACGAACGGTGTTGTTAAGTATGATCAAGATGGTGAAGGTCATAAGGTTAATAAAGTCACGTTAGTAGGTGTTAATGAAAGTGATCCTGTGTTGATAGATAATGTAGGGGATGGCAAGATTGAGAGCGGTTCGAAAGAAGCTGTCAATGGAGGCCAATTGCATGATTATACCGAACAGCAGATGAAAATCGTTCTTGATGATGCGAAAAAGTATACGGATGATAAGGTCGATAGTGCAATCAATAATGCTACTGATGAGGCGAAATCCTATACAGATATGAAGTTTGAAACGTTAAGTTATGCGGTTGAAGATGTCCGGAAGGAAGCAAGACAATCAGCAGCGATTGGTTTGGCAGTATCTAATTTACGTTACTATGATACGCCAGGCTCTTTAAGCGTTTCGTTTGGTAGTGGTGTATGGCGTAGTCAATCTGCATTTGCTCTTGGTGCTGGTTATACATCTGAAGATGGCAACATCCGTTCTAATGTATCTGTCACAAGTGCTGGAGGTCATTGGGGGGTAGGTGCAGGGGTTACTTTGAGGCTGAGATGATAAATGAAAAAAACTAATATCATTGTAAAAAAGAAAAATATTTTGGTAATTTTGTTTGCCCTAGCTTTAATAGGCAAGGGTGAAAGCCTTGCCAATGAGAACAGTAGTATTTATACGGTGCAACCACCGCATTTATCTATTCCTAAGGGGGAACGTGGTGAAACACGTCGGATCATTATGCAATTTTATCATTGGACTTTGATTTGCGATGAAAAAGAGGATGAAAAACAAAAGCTTAAGCAAGGTATATGTAATGTGACTCAGACTGTTCATGATCAGGAGGATAATACTATTTTTAGTTGGTCTCTTGTTTCTACGAAAAATGGTCAAGCAATAATGCTCTTTCGCACATTGCCAAATACTGATACAAATGTTCCACTTCAAATGTTTTTGGAAGGCGTTAAAAAACCTCTCCTCATTCATTATACGCAGTGCAATGAAACGGTCTGTTTGGCTCAATCGCCTGTAGGAGCAGTTCTTAGTAAACAAATAGAGCAAAACAAAAAAGTACGTATTTCCTATAAGGTTAAAGAGGGAAAGATATTTTCTTTTATTGTACCATTTAAAGGGTTAAGTGCAGCACTTAATTCTTTACAACGGTAGACTGTATAGCAAAGCTTTAGTAGAAATTTTTTCATAAATTTTTGCATTGTATTTTCAGATCTAAATGAAGAGGCAATGAATAAGAAGTCTTATACAATATATTATATAGATGATTTATTCAAACAAGGCTTTATTTACAAATGTAAAATCATAATAAGCTGTTTCTATATATAATAGAAAATCAGTAGTGAGTTTTTTAACAGATTTTATAGAGTGCGTTATATTAATTGTTAACAGTAAAAAATCACTGAGAGTAATCAGTTAAAAATAGTAGAAATACGGCTTTCTCTCAGACAAGGAGAGGATTAATTTATTTTCTTTGAAAGCTTCTTATAGATTTGTAGAATGGCCTTCTTTGACATTAATAACTCCCCATTGAAGTATTGAAGTTATTTTGATGGTGGTGGCATAAGTACTCAGTCATTCTATAAAACGCAATTATAACGCTGTTATCCCGTGAATACAAAGAGAAATTATATTTCGAAAAACTCTCTAGCAGTATAAATTAACCCTTTTACAATAGAGGTGCATTCTATACAAACTATAAAAAGAGAAGCTAGAAAGTTAGAAAAATGAATGTAAACGATTATTTATGTTTTCAAGTTCATAAAGAGAAGCACGATTTTGTGGAAACAATTACAAGATTATTCAAAAACCTGAATGATGCTAGTGTAAAAAATTTGATAATAGAAAAATAGGGAATGTTTTCTTGTTATTTGTCATTTAATGCTGCATTGTTACTTTATTAATTGAGCAGAAGAGTTCTCGTGTTTGTTTATTGGGGGAAAACGCTTAAAGGATAAGGAAGAATGACCCCGTTAGATTATGGTTCAAAAGAATCAAAGCGAGCAAGTGCGTATGATACCAGAGCAAGGCAATTATATGGGCAACGTGGGTGCAATCAAAATAATCATTCTGCATTGTTACAGATGGGGACGCACTCTATTTCTGTTGATATAAAGAAACAACAGCGAAAAAGGCGTTGGAAACAGAAACAGGTACTTATTCAATCAGATACAGCTCTTGAACTCCAAGGGCGAGCAATTTTAGGTGTAAAAAAAACAAAAAGCCCAAAAACATATTTTCTTCCACGAGTCTCTCAATTAGAATCTTCGCCTCTTTATGCGGCACTTGATTTGGGGACGAATAATTGTCGCCTTCTTATTGCATCTCCCACTAAACCTGGGTATTTTCGTGTTGTTGATGCCTTTTCGCGTATTGTACGATTGGGAGAAGGTCTAGTAAATAACGGCTTCCTTAATATACGAGCTATGGATCGTGCGATTGAAGCATTAAAAATTTGTCATTTAAAGTTAAAACAAAGGCGTATTAAACGATATCGTTTAATTGCAACGGAAGCTTGTCGTTCGGCGGAAAATGGTAGACATTTTATTCAACGTGTTTTGGATGAAACTGGCCTTAAATTGGAAATTATTGATCGGGAAACAGAAGCCCGTTTTGCTGTTTCAGGATGTGGTACGCTTGTTGAGCCAAATACTGATGCAATTGTGCTTTTTGATATCGGAGGAGGGTCATCGGAAATTGTTCTTCTTGATGTTTCACAAAAGCGTTCTTTTCGTTTAGCCGAACAGATTGCGGCTTGGACTTCTCTTCCTGTTGGTGTTGTTACGCTTGCTGAACGTTTTGGAGGAAATGATGTTAGTTTAGACGATTTTGAAAAAATGAAAAGTTACGTGCGAGGTCTTTTAAATAATTTTTCAGATCGATACAAATTAGGAGCTTTAGCGCAAAGTTCAAAATTTCATCTTTTGGGAACCTCTGGCACGATTACGACTTTAGCAGGAATGTACCTTAATTTAGAACGTTATGATCGAAGACGTGTTGATGGCATTTGGATGAATGATGCAGACATTACTCTTATGATGAAACGTTTATTGTCATGGGACATGAGAAAACGAGTAAGTAATCCTTGTATTGGGCGAGAGAGAGCAGATTTAGTGTTAGCCGGATGTGCAATTTTAGATGTTATTCGAGAAGTTTGGCCCAGTAAACGATTAAGAGTTGCTGATCGTGGATTGAGAGAAGGAATTTTGATAGAGCTTATGTTGCGTGATGGTGTATGGTGTCGCCATAGGAAAAGAAGAGGTATAAAACGTTAGCAGCTATCAGAGTATGGAGACAATGAACAACTATGAAAAAAATGACAAAAACACCGACGGGTGGATATGGGGGGTCGGGATCGCATGAATTATATCAACGCGTGAAGAAAAAGGCAGGAACTATTAAAGCGTCATCACGGCGATGGTTAGAGCGACATCTAAATGATCCATATGTCCATCAGTCGAAAATAGATGGTTATCGTTCGCGTTCTGCCTATAAACTTATCGAAATTAATGAGCGCTATAAATTTCTCAAAAAAGGACAAAAGGTTATTGATTTGGGAGCGGCGCCGGGGGGGTGGTGTCAGGTTGTTGGGCGTCTAGTAGGATCCAGTAATGAAAAGCCTAGCGTGGTTGGTATTGATTATTTGCCTATTGACCCGTTGCCTGGGATTGTGATGCTGGAAATGGATTTTTTGCATGCAGATGCACCACAGAAATTAATTGATGCTTTAGGAACGAAGCCGGATGTAGTCCTTTCTGATATGGCCGCACCAACAACAGGACATCGCCAGACAGATCATTTAAGAACGGTTCATTTATGTGAAGTTGCTGCTGATTTTGCTCTTTCAGTTCTCAAGCCTAGAGGGCATTTTTTAGCAAAAGCCTTTCAAGGTGGAGCAGAAAACACCCTGCTCACGACATTAAAACAGAATTTTAAAACAGTTTATCACGTTAAACCCCCCGCAAGTAGAGCAGAATCAGTAGAGCTTTACCTTTTAGCACTCGAATTTAAAGGAAAAATAAAAGGATAATAATAGTTTCTTCTTTTCAAAAGGCTTAAGTATACTTGCATATTTAAATGTGAGGATATTCTCAAAAAGTTGTCAGTGATATTGTTTATAGTTTTTCTTTTATAAATGATGAAAAACTGGTAAAATTATTGCATTGCCTGTAGAGGTTAAGGGGATTGATTCCTCAGTGAGCATTTCTAATGAAATTTCTTGATCAAGCTAAAGTTTATATTCGTTCTGGTAATGGAGGGGCAGGGGCAGTATCATTTCGTCGTGAAAAATTCATCGAATTTGGAGGCCCTGATGGAGGGAATGGAGGACGAGGTGGTGATGTTTGGGCTCTTGTTGTTGATGGGCTCAATACGCTGATCGATTATCGCTACCAGCAGCATTTTAGAGCAAAAACAGGGGGGCATGGTAAGGGGCGTAATATGACGGGTGAAAAGGGTGATGATGTCATCCTTAAAGTACCGGTTGGGACGCAAATTTTTGAAGAAGATAATGCAACGTTAATCTGTGATTTAATTGAGGTTGGACAGCGTTACCGTCTTGCAAAAGGAGGAAATGG
This sequence comes from Bartonella taylorii, assembly GCF_023920105.1. Lineage (NCBI taxonomy): Bacteria > Pseudomonadati > Pseudomonadota > Alphaproteobacteria > Hyphomicrobiales > Bartonellaceae > Bartonella > Bartonella taylorii. The sequence goes on along the minus strand of NZ_CP083693.1, from coordinate 1,495,333 downwards.
CGGTTTTGGGAATCTTCATTTTACAACGTCTACGAATCGGGCACCTCGTCGCGCAAATCCTGGTTTAGCTGGAGAAGAGCGAACATTGTGGCTTCGTTTGAAGTTAATTGCTGATGCGGGACTTATTGGTTTGCCAAATGCTGGAAAGTCAACTTTTTTAGCTTCCGTGACAGCTGCAAAACCAAAAGTTGCAGATTATCCTTTTACTACTATCCATCCTCATCTTGGTGTTGCACGTATTGATGCTCGTGAATTTGTTTTAGCTGATATTCCTGGTTTGATTGAAGGAGCACATGAAGGTGTGGGGATTGGAGACCGTTTTTTAGGGCATGTAGAACGTTGTCGTGTTTTATTTCATTTGATTTCTGCTCAAGAAGAAGATGTGGCAAAAGCATATAAAGTTGTGCGTAATGAACTAGAAGCATACGGGAACAATTTGAGTGATAAAACTGAAATTGTAGCTTTGAGTCAAATAGATACTCTCACTATTGAGGAGCGTAACGCTAAACAAGAAGTTTTGCAAAGAGTAACGGATAAATCTGTGATGATGTTTTCTGCGGTCAGTCGTGAAGGTTTAGAAAATGTGCTACGTGCTGGGGCGCATATTATTGAAATGGCACGTAAAGAAGATGCTGGCGACGATATCAGGGTTGATTAAGATGACTGTTGAATTGCAAAAGCTTGCGCATTATAAACGCGTTGTAGTTAAAGTTGGATCTGCACTTTTGGTTGATCCTCAGACAGGTTTACGCGCTGAATGGCTTAAAAGCTTGATAAGTGATGTTGCTAATTTGCGCCAACAAGGTGTTGAGGTTTTATTAGTATCTTCAGGCGCTATTGCTTTAGGAAGAACATTGCTACAGCTTCCTAAGAGAGCTTTGAAATTAGAAGAGAGTCAAGCATGTGCAGCTTTGGGGCAAATTGAATTAGCAAAAACATATAGAGATGCGCTTGCTCAATATGGATTAAAAACGGGTCAAATTTTGCTCACTCTCTTCGATACGGAAGAGCGACGACGTTATCTTAATGCACGTGCTACGATTAATGTGCTTTTACGTTTTGGAGCGGTGCCTGTTATCAATGAAAATGATACTGTCGCAACAAGCGAAATTCGTTATGGTGATAATGATCGTTTAGCGGCACGTGTGGCAACGATGATGGGTTCAGATCTTTTGATACTTTTATCAGATATTGATGGTCTGTATACGAAATCTCCTCATCGTGATCCAACGGCTGAATTTATACCCTTTATTGCATCAATTACGAGTGATATAGAAAAAATGGCTGATGTTGCTGCTTCAGAGTTTTCTCGTGGAGGAATGAAAACCAAGCTTGATGCTGGGAAAATAGCGAATTCCGCTGGAACGGCGATGGTTATTACTTCAGGTAAACGTATGAATCCTCTTGCAGCAATTGATAGAGGAGAACGTAGAAGTTTTTTTGCTGCCAGTGAAAAGCCCGTTAATGCTTGGAAAACATGGATTTCTGGTCATTTAGATCCATCTGGCATTTTGACCATTGATCAGGGAGCGGTTAAAGCTCTTGAATCTGGAAAATCATTATTAGCTGCAGGAGTTGTTGCGGTTGAGGGGAGATTTCATCGCGGAGATACGGTTGCAATCATTGATGCAAATGGAATTGAAATTGCTCGTGGACTTGTGAGTTATGGCAAGGATGAAGCTGTACGCATTATGGGGTGCAAAAGCGAGGAAATTGAAACTATCCTTGGATATGAAGCATGCTCTGCTATGGTGCATCGTAATGATATGGTTTTACGCTGCTTGACCGATTCTGCTTAAAAAAGTTATCTTTTATCTTATTGATCGTTTTAGCAGAATGGATGATATTATGGCTTTAGAAGAACAGATGAAAAACATGGGGCGAAAAGCACGCCATGCCGCCACTGTATTGGCGGTTATGTCTTCTGAACAAAAGAACAAAGCATTAGAAATGATAGCTTTAAATCTAGAGGCTCAGTCAGCTGAAATTTTACGGGCTAATCGTCAGGATTTAGCGGATGCTGCTCAGAATAATTTGAAGGCAGCAATAGTTGATCGGCTCAAGTTAGATGAATTGCGTTTACGTGCAATCATAGAGAGTGTTCGCCAGATTGCATATTTACCTGATCCTGTTGGACAAGTTATGAGTGAATGGACACGCCCAAATGGGCTCCATATTAGTCGTGTCCGTACACCCCTTGGGGTGATTGGCATTATTTATGAGAGTCGACCAAATGTTACAATTGATACAAGCGCTTTATGTTTGAAAGCAGGAAATGCTGCAATTTTACGTGGTGGTTCGGATAGTTTTCATTCTTCCCATGCACTTCATTCGGCATTAGTGAGAGGATTGGAGGAAGCTGGTTTTCCTAAAGATGCCATTCAAATGGTTGGAACAACAGATCGTGATGCTGTTGGAGAAATGCTCAAGGGACTGGACGGTATGATTGATGTTATTATACCTCGTGGTGGGAAAAGCCTTGTTGCACGTGTTCAGTCTGATGCACGTGTTCCGACTTTTGCGCATTTAGAGGGGCTCTGTCATATTTATATTGATCAGTCGGCAGATTTAGATATGGCCCGTAATATTGTTGTAAATGCAAAGTTGCGGCGGACAGGTATATGTGGTGCTGTTGAGACAGTTCTCATTGACCGCCATGCATTAAGAAAGTTTCTTCCTGTTCTGACCGCTTTACAGGAGAAGGGATGTGAAATTCGTGCAACAGAGGATATTGTTTTTCTTATGCCAGATGTCAAATTAGCCTGCGAAGAGGATTGGTCACACGAATATCTTGATGCAATTCTTTCTGTTAAAACAGTAGAAGGTATTGAAGGAGCTATTGCGCACATTCAGCGTTATTCATCAGGACATACGGAATCGATTATTGCTGAGGATATGAGGGTGGTAAAGAACTTTTTTAATCGTTTAGATTCGGCTATTTTGCTTCATAACGCATCTACACAATTTGCTGATGGAGGTGAGTTTGGTTTTGGGGCGGAAATTGGTATCGCAACAGGAAAAATTCATGCGCGTGGTCCCATAGGTGTTGAACAGCTGACGTCATTTCAGTATCATGTTAAAGGAAGTGGACAGGTTAGGCCTTGAAAAATCCATTTCTTCCTTGGAAAAATCGCATGCCGCATGTTGAAAGGTCCAATGTTGTGGGCCTTTTTGGTGGATCTTTTAATCCACCGCATGCTGGACATCTTCTTGTCGCAAAAATTGCAATTCGGCGTTTACGTCTTGACCAATTATGGTGGATGGTAACGCCAAAAAATCCCTTAAAAGATTGTACAAACTTATTATCTTTAGAGGAGAGAATGGGACTAAGTGTTGAACTCATTGATCATCCGAAGATCCGCGTAACAGGTTTTGAGCAGGCTATAGGTAGTAAAGTATCAGTAGATACGGTTTCTCATATTCTTGCGCATTACCGAGGGGTACGTTTTGTGTGGGTTATAGGCGCAGATAGTTTTGCATCGATTCACCATTGGTATCGATGGCATGATATCATATCTATGCTTCCTATCGCGATTATTGATCGTCCTTTTATGCATACGTCAGCACTCTCTTCACCTATGGCTCATGTTTACCGTTCTTTTCGTTTAGATGAGAGAGAAAGCATACGATTACCTTTTATGAAACCACCGGCTTGGACTTATTTACATGGACCTTTATCTTTTCAGTCTTCAACGAATCTTCGTTTAAAGGAGAATGATTTTTCTTGAACATTTTATAAGATTCTGCTTCTCTTTTTTCTATGTTCCAAATGATAAGAAAGGATATTGGTCTGGAAAACATTTTACAGAAACACTCTTACAGTATGACATCTTCGGCAGACAAAAAAATCTTTTCTGTCAGCGATGGTCTTAAAATTATTCTCAAAAGTTTAGAGGATACAAAGGCAGAAGACATCGTCTCCATTGATATTCAGGGTAGATCGTCCTTAGCTGATTACATGGTCATAACTTCAGCAAATTCACAACGTCATGTATCTGCTGTTGCTGACCATTTGTTATGTGCTTGGAAAGACAATGGGTACGGCTTTGCAAATGTAGAAGGGCTTGCTGGAGGTGATTGGGTATTGATTGATACAGGTGATATTATTGTTCATATTTTTCGTCCGGAAATTCGTCTCTTTTACAATTTAGAAAAAATGTGGCTTGTACCAGAGTTAAACAATATAAAATCGGTTCTTTTTGGAGATCATTAACATGCAAATTTCTATTTTTGCTGTTGGTCGCATGAAGAAAGGGGCAGAGCACAAATTGGTTGACCATTATTTGGATCGTTTTTCTAAAAGTTCTGGAGCTGTGGGATTTCATTTTAAAAAACTACAGGAAATATCAGAAAGCCGTGCACAAACAGCATGTCAGCGTATGGAAGAAGAAGGAAGAAAGCTTATCGAGTTTTTGCCTGAAAAGTGTCGATTAATTGTGTTGGATGAGCGCGGAGAGACGATTTCATCATCTGCTTTTACTGAAAAATTGGAGTTTTATCGTGATGAAGGTATTCGTGATCTCATAATTGCGTTGGGAGGACCTGATGGGCATAATGAACAGATAAGAAATCGTGCTGATTTTCTTTTGTCTTTTGGTTTTATGACATGGCCGCATCAAATTGCGCGTATACTTCTTACAGAACAGCTTTATCGTGCTGTAACAATTGCGAGCAATCATCCGTATCATCGTTTTTAATATTTTTGTGCAATTTTTAGCACTTATTTATGTATTTATTAATATTGTTTTAGCTGGCATCGTTTAAAGCATCGCTGATTTATGTGATGATGCTTAATGGTTGGGCAATGAAAAAGCTTCTTCATAAAAAGATGCAATGTTTATATGAGGAATGCGTGATATTTATAGTACTGTTTTTGAGTATATTTTTTTGCTTTTCTGTATCCCATGCTGAAGATACAGTAAGCAGTGTAGAAGCAGCACATAAAGCGTTGGTAGAAATTCGCCAAAATATTTCACTCTCACGTGAGCGTGTTATTTTTCTTACGCGTCAAGTTGAGCGTTTAAAAAATGATCAACGTGCTTTGAGTGATGCACTTATAAAAGCTGCTAAAGCAGAACGCGCAGCAACAAATGATATTGTTGAAAGGGAGGAAAAGCTTAAAAAAATGATAGAGAAACAGGCACAAATTTATCAAAGTTTAAAAAATAATCGCGCTGAATTTGCAGAAGTCCTTGCACTCTTAGAACGTATGGGGTTAAATCCACCTCCTGCTCTTATGGTGCGGACTGAGGATGCATTAGCTTCTGTCCGGAGTTCTGTTTTATTAGGGGCTATTGTATCTCAAATGCAAAAAAAAATACAGGTTTTAACAGCAAGCCTCAAGGAGTTGACTAATTTGCGTCATTCAATTACCACAGAATATGCAGCACTAAAGACTAAAATGCAAAATCAAGTAGAGCAGCAAAAGCGTTTAGAGCTTTTATTAGATGAAAAAGCCAAATTACAAAAAAAGTCAGAAGAAGAACTTACAGAGCAGCAACAAAAAAACATTATTCTCGCTAAAAAAGCGCAGTCTTTGGAGGAATTGATTTTAGAGCTTGACCGTCAATCAAAACTTAGTTCTGATGTCTCAGTACAGGTACAGAAAAATTTACAATTGTTAGAGCAAGCCAATTTTGAAAGCCGAAAAGGCTCTTTACTTTTTCCTGTTGCGGGAAAAAAAATTCAACACATGAATAGTAGTTCGCAGATTACACGCTTTGGTGAAATGATTGAAACAGAAGCAGCAGCTGTTGTTATATCACCTGCTGATGCTCTTGTTGCTTTTGCTGGACCATTTCGTTCTTATGGACAATTGATCATTCTTAATGTTGGAAATGGTTATCATATCGTTCTTATTGGGATGTCGAGAATCAACGTCACTCAAGGACAGTTTGTTCTTGCAGGTGAACCTCTTGGAACGATGGGGATGCAATTTATTGCGAACAGTGTTGCATTGGATATAGGCAAAACGACTCCGATGCTTTACATTGAGTTTAGAAAGCAGGGGAAGCCTGTGAATCCAACTCCTTGGTGGCAGACTGAAAAATAAGAAGGAACCAAAATGATTCGTAAAATTATTCTTTTGGTCGCTGGGGTATTGCTCGGCGCCAGTTCAATGATTATGGTGCAGTCTGTTGCTGCCAATAATGAAGGTGATGCGTATAAAGAGCTGGCCATATTTGGCGATATCTTTGAACGCGTACGTATGCAATACGTGACGGTTCCAGATAATAAAAAGCTTATTGAAAATGCTATCAATGGGATGCTAACATCTCTTGATCCTCATTCATCTTATATGAACGCTGAAGAAGCCAAGGAGATGCGGGATTCTACAAAAGGAGAATTCGGAGGGCTCGGTATTGAAGTTACTATGGAGAAAGGCTTAATCAAAGTTGTGTCCCCAATGGATGATACACCTGCTTCAAAAGCAGGTATTTTGGCAGGGGATCTCATTTCAAAAATTGATGGTGTACAGACCAATGGTCAAACATTGAATGAAGCTGTTAATAAAATGCGGGGTGCTCCTGGAACACCAATTACGTTGACAATTATTCGTTCTGGTGTTGATAAGCCGCTGGAAATTAAGGTTGTTCGTGATATCATCAAAGTGAAGGCAGTGAAATATCGCGTTGAGGGTGATATTGGATATTTAAGACTCATTCAGTTTTCTGAGCAGACTTTTGGCAATCTTCAGGCTGCAATTAAAGATATTCAGTCTAAAATTCCTCAAGATAAGTTGAAGGGGTATGTTCTTGATTTGCGACTTAATCCTGGTGGTCTTTTAGATCAAGCCGTTAGTGTTTCGAGCGCCTTTCTCAATAAAGGTGAGATTGTATCGACTCGCGGGCGTAAAAAGAGTGATGTGACAAGATTTGATGCTAAGCCAGGGGATATCATCAATGAAAAACCTCTTATTGTACTCATTAATGGCGGTTCGGCAAGTGCTTCTGAAATTGTTGCAGGTGCATTACAAGATCATCGTCGTGCTACAATTTTAGGTACGCAATCTTTTGGTAAGGGATCTGTTCAAACGATCATTCCTTTGGGTGAAAATGGTGCTTTACGCTTAACGACAGCACTTTATTACACGCCGTCAGGTACTTCAATTCAAGGAACTGGGATTACACCTGATATTATTGTAGAGCAACCACTACCTGAAAAATATAAAGGCTATGATGTAAAAATTGGTGAATCTGCATTGAAAGGGCATATAAAAGGGAAGCGAGAAAATAATAAGGGGTCTGGCTCGGCTGCTTTTGTTCCGCAAGACCCTAAGGATGATGTTCAATTGCGTGAGGCTTATAAGCTGTTACGCGGTGAAATGGCACATGCAGCATTTCCACCAGATCCCAATAAGGATATTTTAAAGTGAGAAAGAATGGATGCAGCTTATGCTTTTGGTGAATAATTGAATGGATGCGGTGGTTGATTTGACAGCTCTTCCTTATCGGAAATGTGTTGGGATTGTTGTATTTAATCGTGCAGGTAAAGTTTGGATTGGGCGCCGTTTAATGACGTCAGCTCATGCTGATACCGACATGTCTCATCGTTGGCAACTCCCTCAAGGAGGAATCGATGAAAACGAGGAGCCATTAGAGGCGGCATGTCGTGAACTTTATGAAGAAACGGGCATCAGATCTGTAAAATTGATTAAAGAAGCACAGAATTGGTTCCAGTATGATTTTCCACAAGAACTTGTTGGGTGTACGTTGAACAATAAGTATCGTGGTCAAATACAAAAATGGTTTGCTTTTCAGTTTACGGGGGATCTTTCTGAAATCACCATTAATCCCCCGCCAGATGGTAATAAAGCAGAATTTGATCAGTGGAAATGGGCTGATCTGGAAACTCTTCCTTCAATTGTAATTTCTTTTAAAAAGCATGTTTATATGAAAGTTGTCGATGAATTTCGAGGTAGCCTTAAAAGATTATAAAGGCTATATAATTATAGAAAGCTCTTTTTTTATTAGGGTGCTTTATATTATGTATAATCATTAAAAGATAATAAACATGTTTTTCTTTTATGTAAAGAACTGGAATATAAGATGAAAAAGTTATTTAATTTACTTATGGTTTTTACTCTTTTGAGTATTTCTTCTGTAGCATTTGCTTCAGGTTCAAAGTCTGCTGAAACGAAAGATGCAGCAGCTACATTGCCAAATGGTGCTTCTTCTTTGACTGAAACTTACGGCTTGTGGACTATTAACTGTGGTATACAAGAGGGAAAAAAAGTTTGTTTTATGCACCGTCAAGAGGTAAATGATCAGGGTCGTGTCGTTGTGGCTATGAATGTTATTCTCAATGCTGATGGTATTGTATCTGGTAATTTAACGGTTCCTTTTGGCATTTTGGTCTCTAAACCTGTTCGTTTACAAGTTGATGAAGGGAAGGCTGCTATCGAAACGGGTATTCGGACGTGTGTACCAGCAGGTTGTATTGTTCCAATAGTATTTGATAAAAATCACGTGGCAGCTTTACGTGCTGGAAAGCATTTAAAGTTGGCTATGACGATTGCTGCTCCAGGTGAACCACCTTTGAATGATTTATTCGTTCAGTTGAATGGTTTTAGCAATGCTCTTAACCGTTTGACTGCTTTGCAAAAATAATCTAAAAATACAACAAAGGCGGCCTTTAAAGGCCGTTTTTAGTTTAAGTATTTTTTGTCTCGTACTTACGGTTGGAATGACGAGATTGTTGTATAATGGATATTCAGAGTTTTTTTAGTCCTCGGGTTATTCGCCGTTGCTATTGTTTTGGCCAACTATTTTATTTCGATATGCGATATTTTTAATTAGGTTTGTCATCGTGATGGTATAAAGGTGAAGAATTTAGACGTTTGGATTTTTTATTTATGAAAAAATGAACGTTTAAGTATAAACATTGTTCGAAAAACAGACTTATTTTAATAAAAACTCTATATACGATTTTCTATTTCTTGGATTGAAAGAGGGATAAAGCATGGTTTATACATTGCTTAAAGTGATTGATCTCGTTTTCGATATTTATATTGATATTTTAATCGCAAGTGTCATTTTTTCTTGGCTTTATATATTTAATATCATAAATGCGCGCAATCGCTTTGTTGTTTTGATAAGAAACTTTTTATATCGCCTTACGGAACCCGTTCTCAGTTGTATTCGGCAGATTTTGCCAAATCTTGGAACAATTGATATTTCACCTGTTGTAGTTTTCATAATTATTTATTTTATTCGTACATTTATGTGGCGCGTTTATGCAAATATGTGTCTATAGAAATCTCGTATGAGACGTATGAAGATGTTTCACCAATTTGATTCGAATGGTTTGAGTTTGTTTGTATATCTCATTCCTAAAGCTTCCGTTGATAGAATTATGGGGGTTGAAAGCAGGGATAATGGAAAGCAATATTTAGTTGTACGCCTTCGTGCTGTTCCTGAAGATGGAAAGGCAAATAGAGCTCTCATTAAATTTCTAGCGAAGCAATGGAAAATTCCATCCTCTTGTATTTCTCTGAAAAGTGGTACAACATCTCGCTACAAACAGCTTTACTTTTCAACATATTTGGAAGAGCTAAAGCAAATATGGCAATCTTTAGAAGAATATACCTCAAAGTAAAAGCCCATTCAAAATGGGCTTTATTTTTTGAAAGAATTATATTTCTTTATTGCGCTCAATAGCTCGCATAATCAGTTCACGGGCAAAACTTTTATCACGCCATCCTTCAATTTTGGCCCATTTCCCAGGTTCAAGGTCTTTGTAATGTTCGAAAAAATGCGCAATTTGCTTTAGTGTAATTTCAGGAAGATCTGTATAGTCATGAATATTGATATAGCGTTTTGTTAATTTGGGAGTAGGGACAGCAATAATTTTTTCGTCTTTACCACCATCATCTTCCATAATTAGAGCCCCGATGGGACAAACATTAATCACACAACCAGGAATAAGTGGACGGGTATTACAGATAAGAACATCAATGGGATCACCATCATCTGAAAGAGTATGTGGGACAAAACCGTAATTTCCGGGATAAACCATTGATGTATGAAGAAAACGATCAACAAATAACGCTTCTGATTTTTTATCCATTTCATATTTTATTGGTTGACCACCAAGAGAAACTTCTACAATGACATTGATATCTTCTGGTGGATTTTTACCAACGGGGATTTCTTTAATATTCATGTAAATATCCTTTCTGGAGTGTGGTGACGCTAAGTACAATAAAACATTCGACCGAGTAAGTCACAAAATTAGCTTGAAGTTGATGCACGTGTTTTTTCAAAACGTTTGCGTTCATTGGGGTCCAGATAGAGTTTGCGCAGACGAATATTTTTAGGAGTTACTTCTACAAGTTCATCATCTTGTATCCACGATAGGGCACGTTCTAATGTCATTTTAAGTGGAGGGGTTAATTTTACGGCTTCATCTTTTCCAGAAGCGCGCATATTGGTCAGTTTTTTTCCTTTTAAAACATTCACTTCCAAGTCATTATCACGTGAGTGTATACCAATAATCATACCTTGATAGACTTTAACGCCAGCATCGATGATCATAGGTCCACGGTCTTCGAGATTAAAAAGAGCGTAAGCGACAGATTCACCGCTATCATTTGAGATCATAACACCATTCACACGACCACCAATATCTCCTTTATAAGGTTCATAGGCGTGGAAGAGACGATTCATAATTGCTGTACCACGTGTATCCGTCAAAAGCTCTGATTGGTAGCCGATAAGACCTCGCGTTGGTGCGTAAAAGACAAGGCGGACACGATTACCCCCAGAAGGACGCAGCTCAACCATTTCAGCCTTACGTTCGGACATTTTTTGAACGACAGTTCCGGAATATTCCTCATCAACATCGATAACAACTTCCTCGATTGGTTCAAGAGTTGTTCCGTTTTCATCTTTTTGCATAACGACACGTGGACGTGAAACACTAAGTTCAAATCCTTCACGACGCATATTTTCAATGAGAACTGCAAGTTGCAATTCCCCTCGCCCTGAAACGTAGAAAGAATCTTTATCGGCTGATTCTTCAATTTTAAGGGCTACATTACCTTCTGCTTCTTTTAATAAACGATCACGGATGACACGACTTGTTACTTTATCGCCTTCAGTTCCTGCAAGGGGACTATCATTGACAAGAAAACTCATAGTAACAGTAGGAGGGTCAATTGGTTGAGCAGTGAGGGGTTCATTGACAGCAGGGTCACAGAAAGTATCAGCAACGGTACCTTTCTGTAGACCTGCAATTGCTACGATATCACCAGCAATACTTTCTTCAATGGGTTGCCGTTCTAGCCCACGAAATGCCAAAATTTTTGAAATACGCCCAGTTTCTAAAAGTTTTCCATCTTGTCCAAGAACTTTAACACTTTGATTGGATTTTATAGAGCCCGAATGAATGCGCCCAGTAATAATTCGTCCCAAAAATGGATCTGCTTCAAGAATAGTTCCGATCATACGAAATGGTCCTTCTGCTATACTAGGAGAAGGGACATGGCGGATTATAAGGTCAAATAGAGGGCTTAGCCCTTGATCTTTTGGCCCCTCAGAGGTTTCAGCCATCCATCCATCACGGCCTGATCCATAAAGAATAGGAAAATCAAGCTGTTCATCGGTTGCATCAAGAGCCGCAAAAAGGTCAAAAACTTCATTGATAACTTCATCAGCACGCGCATCAGCTCGGTCAATCTTATTGACAGCAACAATTGGGCGTAATCCTACTTTTAAGGCTTTCCCAACGACAAATTTTGTTTGTGGCATGGGGCCTTCAGCTGCATCAACAAGCACAATTGCTCCATCGACCATATTTAAAATACGTTCAACTTCTCCACCAAAATCGGCGTGCCCCGGTGTATCAACAATGTTAATTCGGGTACCTTGCCAAACAACGGACGTCACTTTTGCTAGAATTGTAATTCCGCGTTCTTTTTCAATGTCGTTTGAATCCATCATACGCTCACTGGTACGCTGATTATCGCGAAAGTTCCCTGATTGTTTGAGAAGCTCATCTACGAGTGTTGTTTTGCCATGATCAACGTGGGCAATGATAGCGATATTACGCAATTGCATAAATTTTCTTCTTTTCTTTAATGAGATTTCACTTGAGGTAACGCCTCTGCGGTCTTTACCTTACTACTACAAAATCTTTTACATGTTTTTTTATAATTTTGGAAGAGGAGGAAATATTTTTATGGCAAAGTGTTTGCAAAGGCTTTTGATATTCTATTGGCTTGGAAAAGTTTTCTTAAAAACTTTTGAGTATGTGAGCACTTTATATGAGATATGCACGAAGAAAACCACTAATAAAATTTGTTCTCTTATAGTCAAAGTGTGCACCTTACCTATATCAATATCGAAATTTAATGTAGCTTCGTGTTGATAATGTATTGATTTATAATGATATAGTTATTGTTTTCGTATGTAAATAGTGCATTAACGTATATGAAATTTTTTCTAAAACTGCTGATATAGGTATGCTAAGAACAGCTTTTGTTTATTCATAATTAAGAGCTCCTAAAAGAATGCACTATAACAATATCACAGGGTTTTCTTTAAGATGTGTGATGCTATTTTGTGTTTTTAAGAAATTAATGTGCTGTTCAACAGTTGTTTACATAAAAAGATTTTAGATGCATGAGATGCGTTTTTTGCTTGCCATGTTAGAGTAGAGTGCCAGACAAGATAAGGGAAGCTACAGAAAAGTAGATAATAATTCCCATGACATCCACTAAAGTTGCGACAAGGGGAGCTGAAGCACTTGCTGGATCAAATCCAAGACGTTTCAGAATAAAAGGAAGCATGGAACCAGACAAGGAACCAAATGTAACAATTCCAACTAAAGCTGTGCCTACTGTTATGGCAATGAAAATCCAATGTTCACCATAGTTGTAAATACCGAGTTCTTGCCAAATAGCAATACGCATCATTCCAATAACTCCGAGTAAAAGGCCAAGAGATATCCCTGCTGGAATTTCACGGAGGATAATTTTCCACCAGTCTTTGAGTGTGAGTTCACGTAATGCTAGTGCGCGAATAATGAGGGATGTTGCTTGCGAACCGGAGTTTCCTCCCGAGCTCATGATAAGAGGAATAAATAGTGTGAGAGTGATGACTTTTTCAAGCTCTGTTTCGAAATATTGCATAGCACTGGCTGTCAACATTTCGCCAAGGAAAAGTAAAGCAAGCCAACCACCACGTTTTTTCATCATCCCTAAAAAGTTGATTTGCATATAGGGTTTATCAAGAGCCTCCATACCTCCAAATTTGTAGGCATCTTCACTCATTTCATCAACCATTGTATCAAGTACGTCGTCAACCGTCACAATACCAATAACATGGTTACAGTCATCGATAACTGGTACAGAGAGAAGATCATGACGCTGAAAAAGACGAGCGATGTCTTCATGATGTGTAAAGGGCGATATTGTAATGGGTGTGTCATGTGTAGAGACGTTTAGAATTTGATCATCAGGAGAGGCAAGGATAAGGTTACGCAGTGAAACCGCCTTGAGAAGAGTGCTTGTTTTGGGGTCAATAACATAGCTTGTATAAACTGTTTCACGTGTTCGTTCAACATCCCGAATATGATCCAGAGTTTTTTTTACGGTCCAGTTTGCTGGGACAGCTATAAATTCTGTTGTCATCAGTGCACCTGCTGTATGATCAGGGTAACTGGTAAGTTTTTTTAGTTCAGCACGCGTTAAGGGTTTGAGCAATGCATAAAGTTGCGTGCGGGTTTCTTTATCCATTTCCTGAAAGACATCAGCAGCAGCATCAGCAGACATGCCATCAAGAATTTCAATGGAACGATTTACAGGGAGAAGTTCGAGAATAGCTGCAGGTTGTTCAAGTTCGGGCTTGTCAAAGAGTTCAATGACATACTCAAGAGGCAAAAGGCTAAGAATAGCTACACGTTCCATGATATCGAGATCATTGATGATATCAATCGAGTCAGCAAAATGATAATTCTTTAATTCTTCGGCAAGAGCTTCTGGAGAAGAATTTGTGAAGTCGAAGGTCGTTTTAATTTCAGTCATGATAAAGTACCTTCTGAAAGATTGGAGAATTATAAATTCAGATCATGGATAGGATAAAACAAAAGTTATGGAAGATTTAAAAAAATGCTCCTTAAACTATACTTCCAATTGTTAATATTTGAAATAAAGTTAATGATAGATTGCAGGTTATAAACAATTTCCTTAATCAAGTACGTAAGGATTCTTATTTTTTCTGCCAAAATAGAGGTCTGAAAGGGACTTTTGAAACACACTAAATGATTTTAGTGTATTATTTTGTGTCGTAAAGGTAATTGTTACACTTTTATTTATAATTGGAGATAGAGAGTATTATGACAAAAGTAGCAGTGCTAGATTGGAAGGGATTTTCAGGGCTTCCTGATTTTTCGTCAATAAGTGATGAAGATTTCTCTCCCGCTTTTGAACAGGCACTTCAAGAAGCAGAAAAAGAAATAGAGATGATAGCAATGGAGCGAGAAGCACCAACGCTTGAGAATTTTTTGCAACATTTTGAGCTTTGTGGCAAAGCGCTTGATCGTGTATGTTCAATATTCTTCTTGCGCACAAGTGCTCATAGTAACGCATTGATTCAGCAGTTAGAGCAAGACTTTGTTGTAAAACTTTCTCATTATTCTTCAAAAATTATGATGGATACACGGATATTTGCAAAAATAGATGTGCTTTATAAACAGTCGCAGCAAGGTATGTATGATAGTGAAACGACACGTGTACTTGAATTATGGTGGAAAAAGTTTGTTTGTAACGGTGCAAAACTTGATGAAAAAGGTAAAAAACGACTTGTTGAAATTAATGAAAAGCTTGCTTTTTTAAATGCTACTTTTGGTCAGCACGTCTTAAAAGATGAAGCTGAATGGGTTTTGTTTTTAGAACAAACAGATTTATCTGGTTTGCCTGATGATCTCATTGCTTCAATGAAAGAAATGGCATGCGAAAAAGGAAATGAAGGAGCTTATGCCTTAACATTAGCACGCTCAGTTGTTGATCCTTTTTTGAAATTCTCTCATCGTCGTGATTTGCGTGAAGTAGCATTCCAAGCTTGGTCTAAACGTGGTGAAAATAATAACGAGAATGATAATCGAGCGATTATTTTAGAGATTGTTGCACTTAGAGATGAGAAGGCTAAATTATTGGGGTATAAATCTTTTGCAGATTTAAAACTTGATAATACCATGGCTAAAAGTGTTAATGCGGTTATGAATTTGCTTACACCTGTATGGGAAAGGGCAAGAGCTAAGGCTTCTAGCGAACAGATTGAATTGCAAAACTTTGCGAACAATCATGGAAGCAATGAAACTTTAAAAGCTTGGGATTGGCGTTATTACGCTGAAAAACTTCGCGCTGAAAAATTTTCTTTCGATAGCTCTGAAATTAAATATTATTTTCAGCTTGATCGCATGATTGAAGCGGCTTTTGGAGTGGCAGAAAAACTCTTTGGCATTACATTTGAAGAAAAAAATGCTATTACAATTTGGCATCCTGATGCGCGTTTGTGGGAAGTAAGAAAATCTGATGGAAGTCTGCTTGGACATTTTATTGGTGATTATTTTGCGCGTTCATCAAAACGGTCTGGGGCGTGGATGAGTAGTTTGCAGTCACAACATAAACTGGATTGCGGACAAAAGCCTATTATCTATAATGTTTGTAATTTTGCTAAGCCACCCAAAGGAGAAATTGCCCTTTTATCACTTGATGATGCGCGCACACTTTTTCACGAATTTGGACATGCGTTGCATGGTTTACTTTCTGATGTAACATGGCCATCTGTAGCGGGAACATCGGTTTCGCGGGATTTTGTTGAACTTCCTTCTCAACTTTACGAACATTGGTTAACTGTACCAGAGGTTTTAAAATCTTATGCTACGCATATAAAAACAGGGCTTCCTATGCCACAAACATTGATGGATAAAGTTTTATCAGCACAGACATTTAATGCTGGTTTTTCTGCCGTTGAATTTACCTCATCAGCCTTAGTGGATATGGCTTTTCATCAAGGCGAAAAGATAACTGATCCAACAATGTTTGAGCGTCAAGAATTAGAAAAGTTACAAATGCCTGATACAATTATTATGCGTCATCGTCCTCCGCATTTTACGCATATATTTTCAGGAGATGGTTATGCCGCTGGTTACTATTCTTATATGTGGTCGGAAGTACTTGATGCTGATGCTTTTCAGGCTTTTGAAGAAACGGGTGATGTTTTTAATTCAAAGCTTGCTGATAGGTTGAAACGTTTTATTTACTCGGCTGGAGGAAGTTGTGATCCAGAGGAGCTTTATAAAGCTTTTCGGGGGCGACTGCCTTCACCGGAGGCAATGATTAAAAAACGTGGACTATAAATTATAACGGTATGGTCTAAACCATACCGTTGTTATATTCTTTTCTGCGGTTGAGATTAATGAAAATCTTTACTCCATCATGGTTCTCTGAGCAGAGATTTTTTATTTTTGTAGCTTTTAATTTTTGGAGAATATGAGACTCTGTGTTGTTACCAGTCATCATGGGAAAGAAAAATTATCAGCTCGGTCTTTTTGATGACCATTTGGTAGAAACCATGATTTTTTTATGAAACTTTGATCTATTTTGTTAAGTAAACCAGTATTTTGTTGTGCCATGTCATCAAGACTCATTGGGAGTTTACGTTCAATATTCTGTGATTCTTGGGTAAACTTTGGAATGTTGCCATTGATCAAAAGTAAATTTTCATGGGAGAATGTGTGAATATTTAAAATGTTTTCTAATTTTGTTTCTAAATAAGAAGCGAGTTTTTTCTTTCCTTCAGAGGTAAAATTGATACCATCATGAGTGCGTAATCTAATGATTTTTCCATTTGTATCGTAACCTGAAAAAGAAAATTGACCTTGTTCATTAATAAATCCACTCCAGATATCGACAAAATATCCTCCTGCCACTTCTGTTGCTTGTTTGTAGAGCTCATTAAAAAATTTCATTTTTTGTGTTAAATTATCGTTTCCAAAAGCAGGTTGCCCCATCCATATCCATGGTTTCCCAGAAGTATGAAGGCTTTCAGCAATTTCGGTAATTCTTTGCTTGTATATGTTTAGCCATTCTGGCTGAAGCGTACCGAATATGCCGTGAAGCGTTTTGATTGGTTGATTATCATTTGCACCTATCACCATAACAATGGCGTCGGGTTTATTTTTATTAATGAGTTCATAAATATTGTTTTTCCAAGAAGTCTGATCAGTTTGGATTAAGCCAGAAGTTGGCATTGTATTATTTATAATGATAATATAGCGATTATCAGTAAAAAGTTTTTTGAGTGCATCGGCAACAGCAGAAGCGACAAAATCCCCTATGACGAGAATACGTTTTGCATTTTCTTCTTTTAGTTTTTGTGCGGGTTTTTGTAATACAGTCTTTTTTAATGGTTTATATATTTTTTGTTCTATAGTTTGCGGTGGTTGTTGCTGTTGTTTGTTATGTTGTAACAACCATTTGAAAAAGTTTGTTGCTTTACTTGGAGATGGTTGTATGACAGCCATAGTAAAGAGAGAGAAAAGCAGAAAAATCCAGTATATTGGGCGGAAATGGGACAAACACTTTACTCCAGATTATTGTTTACGCAGAATAGAAAGAACAGCAGGGGTTGGATATCCATTTGGCTTTAAACCGTGACGCAGTTGAAAAGCTTTAATTGCTTTTTGAGAGACTGTACCGATTTTGCCATCAACTTCTCCTTTATAATAGCCAAGTGCAGCTAAGCGAGATTGCAGTTCTTGACGCTCATGGAACGTAAGAGGTTGAAATGGACGTTGCCAATCTTGAAGCAATCTAGGATGTCCAGCAATGCGGTTAGCGAGAAGAGCGACAGCTAAAGCATAGCGATCTGCGTTATTATAACGTTTAAGAACAAAGAAATTTTTTGTTACTAAGAATATAGGTCCTTTGGGGCCATCTGGGTATTTCAATATTGCTTGTTCAGTTGATGCAGGAAGTTGATGCCCATTCGCGTGTTTTACACCTAGTTTTGCCCATTTCTCAAAGGAATACCAATCCTCAGGGAAATTTTTCCCTTGTGGTAATTTAACTTCTACTCCCCAAGGGAGGTTAGACTGCCAACCATTCATGTGAAGAAGATTAGCAGCGCTAGCAAGAGCATCTGGAACAGAAGTCCAGATATCACGCCGTCCATCCCCGTCCATATCAATGGCATAGGCGAGATAACTGCTCGGAATAAATTGCGTATGTCCCATTGCCCCAGCCCAAGATCCGGTAAGTTGTGCACGTGTAATTTCACCACTTTGGAGAATTTTCATGGCAGCAATCAGTTGTGCATGCGCGTATTTTGCACGTTTTTGATCAGCATAGGCTAGGGTTGCAAGTGAACGAATAGTATCACGCATCACATTTTTATTTTCTAAAATTTTTCCATAATTGCTTTCCATTGACCAAATAGCCAAGAGAATATTACGGTCAACACCAAAACGTTTCTCAATTTGAAAAAGCCAATTTTTCCATTTTTGGGCTTGGCGTTGTCCTTCTAAAATTGCAATATCATGGACACGATTATCGAAATAATTCCATGAAGGGTCGACAAATTCTGGCTGGTATGCAGCTCTTTCTAAAACTTTTGGATCAATTGCATTGACGCCTTTAAAAGCCATATCAAACGTAGAGGGTGAAATATTGTTAGCAAGAGCTATTTTTTTAAACTCTTTAATCCAGTATTTAAAACCACTATCAGCATGTAAAAATGATGCAAAAAACATTAAAAATGCAGAAAAAAGAACAGCAAAACTTATGATAAAAGTTTTCCGACTTATTGATTTGTCTAAAGAAGAGAAAGTTTTAAATTCTGTTTTTTGCATTTTTAAATTCCCCTCAATATTCAAGTCTTTTGATGCGCAAGGACTTCATTTTTGTATTTAGTATCATTGATGATGTTATAAAACGCATAAGAAAGGTTGAAACGGATTATTTGTTTTGAAGGAATATTCTCAATAAATTACCATACTCTTGTATCTCTTTCTTGTCCATTATAATGGCAATTAAAACAATAAGATATCTTTTTTACCATTTAGTAAAAACATATGTTAAATGAAATCAGAAATTTATAAGATTCATGAGAAGCAGGAGGGTAAGAGTGCGTAAAATCCGGAAGGCAGTATTTCCTGTGGCGGGTCTTGGGACACGTTTTCTTCCCGCAACAAAAACAATTCCTAAAGAAATGCTGACTGTTGTTGATAAGCCCGTTATTCAATATGTTGTAGATGAGGCACGTGAAGCTGGTATTGAACATTTTATTTTTGTTACTGGACGCAATAAAGCAGTCATTGAGGATTATTTTGATTCGCAAGTTGAGTTATATACGACTCTTGCCGAACGTGGAAAAAGAGAAGAACTTGAACATTTACATGGTTTACAGCCTCTACCAGGGTCAACTTCTTTTACGAGGCAACAGCAGCCTTTGGGGCTAGGACATGCCCTTTGGTGTGCGCGTGAATTAGTTGGTGAGGAGCCTTTTGCTTTGTTATTACCGGATATGCTTATACAATCTAAAAAGGGCTGCCTTTCTGAGATGATCAATCTTTATGAGGAAACGGGTGGAGGAAATATCATCGCGGTTCAGGAGTGCGGTCCTGAAGAAGCCCATAAATATGGTATTGTTGGACAAGGAAAGCAGATTGCAAACGGTTTTAAAATCACAAAAATGGTAGAAAAACCCACAAAAGGAACAGCACCATCAAATTTATACATTAATGGACGTTATATTTTGCAACCAGAGATTTTTAATATTCTTTCCAATCAAGAACGAGGAACAGGAAATGAAATTCAATTAACAGATGCGATGGTACGACTTTCAAAGGAGCAGGATTTTTTCGGTTTCCAGTTAGAGGGTCTTACTTTTGATTGTGGTTCTAAAGCTGGTTTTATTGAAGCCAATGTTGCGTTTTCTTTAGCGCGTGCTGATATGCATAGCCAAGTTTCTACTTCATTAAAAAAATTACTAGAAACTATTAAAATTGAAAAATAATATAGATCTCTCGTTTAATTTCATCTATCAAACTTGATTATGATAATACAGTCTTCTCATATGGTGTTGCAGGGCGCCATTACATCAGCGCTTAAAACGCTTGCGAGTGAAAAACAAGGACTTGAAGCTCTTGAATCAGCTCTTCTTGGAAGTCTTTCTTCCTCTTTTGAAGCTGCTGTTCAAACTATCAGAAATGCTAATGGTCATGTGGTAATTACGGGGCTTGGGAAGAGTGGTCATATAGGTACAAAAATTGCAGCAACCTTAGCTTCGACGGGGACGCCTGCTTTTTTTGTTCATGCTGCGGAAGCCAACCATGGTGATCTTGGTATGATTGGCTCTGATGATGTTATTCTCGCTTTGTCATGGTCAGGTGAAACTTTGGAATTAAGTGGCATTATTAATCATGCTGCGCGTTTTCGCACGCCCCTTATTGCCATAACTTCGGGTGAAAGCTCTGTATTAGGGCGACAAGCTGATATCGTACTCTTGTTGCCAAAGATAGAAGAAGCTTGTCCCCACGGGCTTGCTCCTACAACTTCAACTGTTATGCAATTGGCGATGGGAGATGCATTAGCTGTTGCTCTTTTAGAAATGCGTGGCTTTACTGCAACGGATTTTAAAATTTATCATCCTGGTGGTTCTCTTGGTGCAAGCCTAAAATATGTGAGTGATATTATGCATAAGGGTAATCGTCTTCCTTTGGTTGTGCAGGGGACAACTATGACTGAAGCGATGAATATTTTGGTTGAAAAACATTTTGGCTGTGTTGGTGTTGTCAATAAAAAAGGTGAATTAATTGGGATTGTGACCGATGGTGACCTTGCACGCAACATTCACTTTAACTTATCAAAATTTAATGTTGATGAGTTGATGACGAAAAATCCTAAAATTGTAGAACCAAATACACTAGTTGGTGCTGCAACGGCTTTTATTAATGATCACCATATAGGTGCTTTTTTCGTGGTCGAGAATAAAAAACCGGTGGGAATTGTTCATTTTCATGATCTTTTGCGCATTGGTGCTGCGTAAGTTAGAGTGCTCATATCAGATCAAGTTTTATGTTAGGGTAAAATAGGTTAAACAATAAAAAGACAAAATTTCATTGCTCAGCAGTTTTATTGATGTTTCTTGGAAAGGATGATTGTTTTTCCATGGTGCTAGAAAATTCTGCCAGCAGAGGGTTATATCAATGTTTTTGCGTATTTTTGATAAGAACTCTCTCAGTAGGGGAAATCACTGCTTCCTATTTATGCATGCTTACTATATTTCTAATAGAAGCTGTAGCTTTTATTTAAAGTTTTCTATTAAGAGAAAATTGTGATCCTGTATGTGATGTACAGAAAAGTTGTGTTGCCTCACGTGACATTATACAACTTACTCGAGATATTGTCCCACGAAGAATGGAGCGTATTTCAATTTCTATATGTTGGGCACTGACATAATTATATGTACCTTCTGATAGTTTTTCTTCTGTATCTGCTGCGCGCGTTTCAAAAATTCCCTCACGGAAAGAAGAAATGATACCGTTTTCATCAATCCACTTACCATCAATTCCATCTGGTATATTTTGTCCATGATATTGTGAAAAGCCACAGGCACTTAATACTAAAGTGATTATTGTAAGACATAAAATACGGCAAGTATGTTTCATTTGTTTCACTCGATTTATGTTATTTTGCTCTCTAGCTTCTATAACATTGTTAAATTACTTCATGAGTCAATATGAAAAATTTGATGGGAATCAATGAAAAAGCAAAAAAATAGAAAAAAATGCCTTAATGTTGTATTTAATTAACAGCTTGATAAAATTTTTTGATGAAAAGAGGCGAAATATTTTTATGGTTTACAAAAATTTTTACATTAAACCGCTTAGTAGTCTCAAAGGAGATTATTGAAATTATGGTTGGTCCCATTCTTGTTGCGAGTGAAGATTATGGAAGACGTATAGAGCTTTCTGCTATGCTCCGAGGTTTTGGTTACCGTGTCATTGAAGCAGAAAATGGTCTCCGTACGATTGATCTTTTACACAGACGTAAAAATATTGTGCTTGCACTCCTTGATGTCGTCATGAGTGATTTGAGTGTGGGTGATTTGATTAAAATGATTAGAGTTACCGGTGTTTCTGTTCCTATTGTTGTGATAGCACCACAAGAGAATCAAGATTTACTCCAGAGAGCTTTAACAGCTGGAGCTATTGATTATTGGATTCATCCAGTTACACCACTACGATTGAGAGTCACGTTAGATACTCTTGCCCTTATTTCTGCGTTGGAGCGTGAGGTTCGTTATATTCGGCGAAAAAATGAGAATCATTTGCAATTTTCTGACCTCTGCATAAAAAGTAGGGCAATGCAGATAGTTCTGGAACAATCAAGAAAAGCAGCGGCTTCTTTACAGAACCTTTTGATAGAAGGTGAAGGTGGAACTGGTCGCGAAACACTAGCGCGTATTATTCATCATGAGGGTTTGTTATCGGAAGGGGCTTTTATTCGCTTTCAATGTTCAGCTATCATTGATCCAGAGGAAGAAAACCGCCAGTGGTTTAAAGAATTTCTACCATTGGTTTCTACTCTTAAAAAAGGCACACTGTGCCTTTGTGATGTTGATAGACTCGAGCCCATACAACAAAAGCGCTTTGCAAGTTATCTTCAAGAGAGGACAAAGGCGACAAAAAACAATCCTCCCCTATTTCGTATCATAGCTATTTCAGCATCACGGCTTTCAGATCTGGTTAGAGAAGATTGTTTTTCGCGCAGTTTGTTTGAACAACTTTCTCCGTTATCAATTAGTGTTCCTGCTTTGCGGGAATTGAGGGATGATTTTCCAGAGCTTACGCAGCGTTTAATTGACCGCATTATTACGGAAACAGGGCGATCGCATGTACATGGTTTAACAGGATCAGCTCTTTCATTGCTTATGCAGTATGATTGGCCTGGTAATCGGGATCAACTTGAGAATTTTCTATTTCGTGCGGTTTTGCTCAGCGAGGGGCCATTGTTAACTGTTCGAGACTTTCCTCAATTAATGGGAAGTCCATTAATAAGTGTTCCAAATATCATTGAGAGTAATGTTCAAGAAGATCATGAACAAGAATCAATACAATTTTTAAATGCTGATGGGCATGTTCGCACTTTTGCAGAGATGGAGCATGATATTATTGAACAAGCGCTTAAACATTATAAGGGGCATATGAGTGAGATTGCTCGCCGTCTTCACATTGGTCGTTCTACGCTTTATCGAAAAGTAGAGGAATTGAAAGTAGGAAAAAGCAAAGAACGGAAGTAAAATCCACGATAAATTTCTATTCATGGAAAGCATGATTTTCAGAAAAAATGTCGTAGATTTTGGTAAAGACAGTGGAGGGATTTTTATTTTTAAAAGAAATACTATTTATTGTGGCACTCAGGTATTGAGAATAACTTTGAAAACGCAATAAGTATTGATTTTGTTTGACGGAATTATTTTTAACTTTTTTCTTGTTTTAGTTTTACGACTTTAGCTAAGTTTACATTCATTTAACATGAAAGATAACTTTTACACTTTTTAGCATTGGAACTAAAATTCCAGCATCATTGATATGAGATTTATATTCTCTTAAGCAAGAGGTGGCATTCTACTATTGCATGATTAAGATAAGATCATAGATTTTAATGTTATGATTTGTATCTATGGTGGTGCAGTGGTTTGAAAATGGAAAGTTTATCCTCTTTGACTCTGTTACAGATTGTGATCGGTTTTATCATATTTTTTTTTGTTGCGTCTATGTTGGCGATTTACACCTATGGGCGTTTTGTAAAGAGTGCTAGGGGAGCGTGTTCTTATGCGTTAACTGTTAAGAAAGATGAAACCAAGTTTGACCGTATAGTAAGCCAATTGGCAGAGGGAACAGATGGGTTAGGGGTTGATAAAGACGCCCTTTCACTTATCATCAGCAATTTAGATGCGTTTTGTGTTCGTGTGATAGGAGCAGCACAGGCGGGGCGTAGTCTTGATCTGATGTATTATATTTGGGATGATGATTTAACAGGGCGTTTATTATTAAGTGAAATAGTGAAAGCAGCTGAGCGTGGTGTTCGGGTGCGTCTTCTTTTAGATGATATTAACGCTCAAGCACGTGATCCAGCTTATATTGCGCTGGATAAACATCCTCATATTGAGGTGAGAATATTTAATCCAGGGCGATCGCGTAAGGGTGGTTTACGCCGTGGTTTAGAGATTATATTGCGGGCAATTACTGTAACACGCAGAATGCATAATAAAGCTTTTATTGTGGATGGCCGAGTGGCTTTTGTAGGAGGACGCAATCTTGCAGATTCTTATTTTGACGCTGGTGAAGAATCACATTTTCGAGATTTAGATCTGATGTTAATCGGTCCCTCGGTTAAAAAGGTGGAAACCATTTTTGATGAATTTTGGAATAGTGCTGTAGTTTTACCGATACATACTTTGGTTGTTCCTAAAAGTGCAAATGATCTTAACTATTGGAGGGATAAATTACGGAAATTTCGTGATTCCAAGGTTGCAAAAGTTTATTTAGATTATGTCAAGGAGCATATTAATTTTGACTGTTTTATCCAGACAGGGAAGAGATTATTTTTAGCAGATAAAGTTATAGTTCTCTCGGATCCTCCAGAAAAAGCATTGCGCAAAAAAGCAGGAAATTGGCTTATGAAGGTGCTCTCAGAGGTTATTGGAGATGCCAAAAAAACGGTTCAGATTACATCACCTTATTTTGTTCCTGGTAAGGTAGGTACGCAGAATTTTGGCAATTTGGTTTCAAAAGGTGTTGATGTTAAAATTCTTACAAATTCCTTAGCAGCGACTGATGTAGCACTGGTGCATGGTGGCTATATGCCGTATCGTAAAGCATTATTGAAAAGTGGTGTTAAGCTTTATGAGTTAAAACCAAATGGAAGTACTCATAGATTGCGATTATTTCGATCAAGTAGGGCAAGTTTACATACTAAAGCTTTTTTAGTTGATCGTAAAACCGCTTTTATTGGCTCTTTAAATTTTGATCCTAGGTCAGCTGCGTTGAATACAGAGATGGGAATTCTTTTTGAATGTGCACCAATTACAGCGAGGTTAGATTTGCTTTTTTCTGAAGAAACAACGGGTGAAATGAGTTATCATCTCCGTCTTGGTGATAATAACCGTATTTATTGGGATTTTATTGAAAACGAAAAAAAGCAGAGCGTTGATTATGAGCCAGAAAGCAATTTTTTGCGTCGTGCGTTTGTCAAAATAATAAGTTGGTTACCCATTGAATCACAATTATAGATTTTATAAACTATAATCAGAAAATTGTTTTTATTTTTCTTGTAGCATGGCATAACTTTCTGCCAATCCACAACGTATAAGAACCGCAGTTGTATTTTAAAAACACCTTGCGGTGTTTTGTTATAAAAGGAATTTGGCTATGGCAAAGATTGTTGAAACAGGGACAGGTGCATTGGCACTGACTTTTGATGATGTGCTTTTACAACCTGGTCATTCTCTTGTTATGCCCAGCCAAGTAGATCTTAAGACGCGTATTGCAGCTGATATTGAGTTGAATTTACCATTACTTTCTGCAGCAATGGATACTGTGACAGAATCGCGTTTAGCAATTGCTATGGCCCAAGCGGGTGGTCTTGGTGTTATCCATCGTAATATGTCTCCTGCAGAGCAGGCTGAAGAAGTGCACCAGGTAAAGAAATTTGAATCTGGTATGGTTGTTAATCCAGTAACAATTGGGCCAGATGCAACACTTGAAGAAGCAAAAGCCTTAATGCGTTCTCATGGTATTTCGGGTATTCCAGTTGTTGAAAATGGTGCTAAAGATAAAACTGCTGGGCGTCTTGTTGGCATTTTAACAAATAGGGATGTACGTTTTGCATCGGATCTAAAACAAAAAATTTATGAATTAATGACGCATGAAAATTTGATCACAGTGCGTGAAAATGTTCAACTCAGTGAAGCGAAGTATCTTTTACATCATCACCGTATTGAAAAATTATTGGTTGTAGATGAACAAAATCGCTGTGTCGGCTTGATAACAGTTAAGGATATTGAAAAAGCACAATTAAATCCAAATGCTGCCAAAGATTCCCAAGGACGCTTGCGTGTTGCAGCTGCTAGTAGTGTGGGGAAAGATGGGATTGAGCGGGCTGAACGACTCATTGATGCTGGTGCTGATGTACTAGTGATTGATACAGCACATGGGCATTCTCAACGTGTACTAGAAACCGTTGAGCAAATTAAAAAAATGGCGTCCTTTACAGCTGTTATTGCTGGTAATGTAGCGACTTCTCAAGCAACGCAGGCGTTAATTGATTGTGGTGCAGATGCAGTGAAGGTTGGTATTGGTCCTGGTTCTATTTGCACAACACGAATTGTTGCAGGTGTTGGTGTGCCTCAACTTGCAGCTATTATGAATGCTGCAGAAGTTGCTGAAAAAGCAGGGATTCCTGTCATTGCGGATGGCGGGATTAAAGCTTCAGGTGATTTTGCTAAAGCTTTAGCAGGTGGGGCTTGTGCTGCTATGATCGGTTCTCTTTTAGCAGGTACAGAAGAAAGTCCTGGTGAAGTTTATCTTTATCAAGGACGGTCTTTTAAAGCCTATCGCGGTATGGGATCAGTTGGTGCTATGGCACGGGGATCGGCAGATCGTTATTTTCAGGATGAAGTGCGTGATGAGCTTAAATTGGTTCCTGAAGGTGTGGAGGGTCAAGTGGCTTATAAAGGTCCTATAGCATCGGTTCTACATCAGCTTGCTGGTGGGTTGCGTGCTTCGATGGGGTATGTTGGAGCGAAAGATCTAGCAGAGTTTCGTAAAAAAGCAACGTTTGTTCGTATCACCAATGCCGGACTCCATGAAAGTCATACACATGATGTTTCTATTACACGAGAGAGTCCAAACTACCGAGGTCCTGTTTGATGTATAAGAGTTTAGAGCCATGTTACATAGCATAAAATCTTTTGAGAGAAGAGAGCAAGTCTACCATTTTTTCTCTTTGTGATGTGGTGCAACGATCCTAAAAAGGAAAGAATTGGAGGCTGATGTCCCAATTCTTTCTGTAGGTTATATAAAATTAAGGAAATTAACTTTTTGTAGTTTTCCGTACCGACTTTGACGCGCGTTGGCGAGTGTTAGCCTGATCACCTTGGACGGATTTCTTTCCATTGTTTGAGGGTGTTGTATTGTGACGGCTTTTAGATGAAGTTGTTTTCCCATTATTGTAAGTATTCATTATTTTCTCCTTTTAAATTAGCTGACTTAAAGCCAGTACAGTAAAAACGGTCATGCCAAATAGTGGTTCCAAGCGTTTTTTAAAAAGTTAATGTTTTATCGAGAATAAGATGTATTTGCATGGTTTTAGTAGAGCTGTTTTTTCACCTTTTCAGGAAGAGAGTTTTTCAAGATAGTGAATACTTGATGTTATGTGCTGTTATATAAGGCTACAAAATTCTTATTTTATGCGGTAATTAAAAGTTTCGTGGTTTTGCGTACGTATAACTGGAAGAGGTATCTTAGGGGTGACTACTTGTCTTGCAGTGTCAAAAAGGATTCCATCTATTTTAGAAAGTTAAAAGGTGCGCATAAGGAGCACATAAGAAGAAAAGTTTGGATGCTATAAAAAAGCGTAATAAGAATCTGCTTCTAATGTAAATTTTATATGGGTTTGAGAAAATTCCGTTGGTGTTAAAAAAGATGAATTTGTTTTTTCTTAAATTGTGTAGAGTCTTGTAAAAATTAAAATAGGAGAAATCAATGCGCTTAGGTGGGCGTTTATATGCGGCAATAGATATTCTAAAAGAGATAGAAACTCGGCATCGCCCAATAGGTGAAGCTTTAAAAGATTGGGGACTTTCTCATCGCTTTGCTGGAGCAAGCGACCGAGCTGCAATTGGTACAATCGTTTATGATGTTTTAAGACGACGTTATTCTTTACAATGGCGTATGGAGAGTGATGACATGAGGGATGTCGTTTTCGGCACCTTATTAGATACTGGAAAAATGACGATTGAACAAGTTGATAGTGAATTAGAAGGAGATAGATTTGCACCGCAGGTATTAGGTTCTAAACAGCGCCAATCGTGGCAAAAACAGCAATTAATTGATGCGCCAGACTATATTCGTGGTGATATTCCTCAATGGTGTCAAGCGCATCTTCTTCCTGTATTTACCGACAATTGGGTCATTGAAGCTGCTGCATTAGCAACACGTCCTTCTTTAGATTTACGCGTGAATAGCTTGAAGGTAACACCAGAAAAGGTATTCAAGGAATTAGCAAAAACCAAAGCTCAACCGTTGTTATGGTTTCGGCAAGCTTTAAGAATTGCGCCGATTGAAAAGTTTGGCCGTCATCCCAATGTTCAGATGGAGCCAGCTTTTCAAAGGGGACACTTTGAAATACAGGATTTGGGATCTCAGATTGTTGCTTATCTTGTAGAAGCAAAGGCAGGTATGCAGGTGTTGGATTATTGTGCTGGAGCTGGTGGAAAAACATTAGCCTTAGCTGCCAGTATGGAGAATCAGGGACAAATTTATGCTTATGATTCAAACAAAGCCCGCTTGGCTCCCATTTTTGATCGTCTTCGACGTGCCGGTGTTCGTAATGTACAGGCACGTGGGAATGTAGAAGAATTAAAGCCGTTGGTCGGTCAGATGGATATTGTGCTGCTAGACGCGCCATGTAGTGGTACAGGAACATGGCGGCGGCGGCCAGATACGAAGTGGCGTTTGACGTTAGAACAGGTAAAACAACGCCAAACAGAACAAAAGGTTATTTTGAATGAGGCTATAGATTATCTTAAACCAAACGGGCGTTTAGTCTATATTACATGCTCTCTTTTTGTGGATGAAAATGAGGAACAAATTTCCCGTTTTCTTCAACAGCATTCTAATTTTTATCCAATAAATATGCGTACACTTTGGCAGCAACATTTTAGTTTTTCGTCTGTGCAACCAATTTTTTCAAATCATGGACTTACGTTATCGCCAGCAGCAACAAAAACAGATGGTTTCTTTTTATCTGTGTTGCAAAAAAAACATTGATACATATTTTTGCATTTTTTATCTTAGATTTTACGAGAAAAATCTTTTTCTGAAGCGAACAGGCTTGTGAAAAGAGAAAGATTAAATCATAAATCTCATTGGTTCTCTTTTATAATTATTGATTGGTTTTCTATGAGCGTATCACATCCAGACACTGTTCTTATTATTGATTTTGGTTCACAAGTCACACAACTGATCGCACGGCGGGTGCGAGAAATGGGTGTCTATTGTGAAATTGTTCCTTTTCAATTAGCTTTAGAAGGCATCAAGCGAATAAAACCTAAAGCTATTATTTTATCAGGTAGCCCTTATTCAGTTGTTGATGGCGGTTCGCCGCGTGCTCCGATGGAAGTTTTTGAAATTGGTATTCCAGTTCTTGGTATCTGTTATGGTGAACAAGCTATGTGTGTTCAGCTTGGTGGAAAGGTTGAAGCTGGACATGAGCGTGAATTTGGGCGTGCTTTTTTAGAGATACAAGAAGAGAATGCACTTTTTGATGGAGTGTGGGAAAAAGGATCTTGTTATCAAGTATGGATGAGTCACGGTGATCGTGTGACGGCGTTACCAGAAGGCTTTCGTGTAATAGGAACATCAAAAGGTGCTCCCTATGCTGCGATTGCTGATGAAAAAAGGCATTTTTATGCTGTACAGTTTCATCCTGAAGTTGTTCATACACCCGATGGTACAAAACTTTTACAAAATTTTGTTCATAAAATTTCTGGTCTTAAAAGTAATTGGTCAATGACTTCGTATCGCAAGAAGGTAATTGCTGATATACGCGAAAAAGTTGGGAAAAGCCGTGTGATCTGTGGTCTTTCAGGTGGTGTTGATTCAACAGTTGTTGCTGTACTTCTTCATGAAGCAATAGGAGAGCAACTAACATGTATTTTTGTGGATCATGGGTTAATGCGTAAGAATGAGGCTGAAGAAATTCTTACATTATTTCGAGATCATTATAACATAGAGCTTATTCACGCTAATGCCACCAACATGTTTCTTAACGCTCTAGAAGGTGAAATAGATCCAGAGAAAAAACGTAAAACAATTGGCCGTCTTTTTATAGAAGTTTTTGAAGAAGAAACTAAAAAAATAGGAGGTGCAGAATTTTTAGCGCAGGGAACGCTTTATTCAGATGTTATTGAGAGTGTATCGGCTATTGGTGAATCGGTAACAATTAAAAGCCATCATAATGTAGGGGGGTTACCGGAACGAATGAACATGAAACTTGTAGAACCATTGCGTGAACTGTTTAAGGATGAGGTTCGCGCG